>JBFWNZ010000094.1:0-11581 GCA_050250795.1 Alphaproteobacteria bacterium
CCGATCGACCGGCCCGTCGATCCGCCGAGGACTGGATTCTTCTCCAGCAGCGCAACCCGCCGGCCCTGGTTGCGCGCCTCAATCGAAGCGGCGAGCCCGGTCCCGCCGCCACCCACCACAACCACATCGAACACTTGTTCCGCGACCGCCGGCACAGCCGTGATCACACCGGACGAAGCCGGCTCCTTGCCCATATCCATCTGCGTCCCTCCCGTTTCCGCCCATCCGGATCGATGCGATCCGCCGGTCGGACTATTGCTTCGGCTTTTTCGCCGTTTGGTCCGGATCCATGTCCTGGATGCCGAGCGTGCGATCGCGGTAGCCCTCAGGGACCGCACGGCCCGTATCGGTAAAGGCGCGGCGCACGGCCTCGACGTTGCGGCCGATCACATCCGCACGGTTGGTGCGGGTGAATTCGTTGGAGACATAGAGCGTATCCAGCGAGCCCTGGAACCGCGGCATGACGTAACGGGCAAACAGCTCGTAGCTGCGCAGGGTCTGCTCGCGGTTCGCCCATTCATGCGCCCGGAACAGCACCCCGCCGAACCCGCCATTGCTAAGCTCCAACAGCCGCTCGATGCCCTCGATCGCCACCTCGGGCGAGCCGACCAGCGTGGTCCCCATCTTTACGCCGTCGCGCAACGGATCGTCGGAGCGGCCGGGCGGGCGTCCCAGCGTCTCCTCGAAATAGGTGACGGTCTCGGCCCGCTCGCCCCGATGCACCTCGCGCAGCGCCTGCTCGGTGTCTTCCGCAAGATGCGCGACCACCACAAGACGCCAGTCCTTGCGGTTCATCGTGTGGCCGTGCCCGGCCGCCGTCTCCTCGGCGATCTGCCACTGCTTGGCCAGCGCCTCCGGCCCGCCCGGCAGCCCCGCGCCGATGGACAGGACGCCCAGCCCGTGCCGGCCGGCGGCCATCATGCCCGAGGGCGTGATCGTGCTGGCCACGGCGATGTGGAAGCAGGGATCGCTGTAGGGCGCCAGATGCAGCCGCGCCTTGTTCAGCTCGAACCAGTCCGTCTTCACCGTCAGCGGTTCATCGCATTTCAGCAGCGCGACGATGGTGTCGAGGGCCTCGACCATGCGGTCGCGCTGCGCCACCGGATCGATGCCCAGCATATAGGCGTCCGAGGGCAGCGCGCCGGGACCGCAGCCCATCATGACGCGGCCGCGGGTCATGTGGTCGAGCTGGACGAAGCGCTGCGCCACCATGAACGGATTGTGGTAGGGCAGGCTGGTGACGCCCGAGCCGAGCATGATGTGCCGCGTTCGCTCGGCCGCGGCGGCGATGAAGATTTCCGGCGACGCAATGGTCTCCCAGCCGGCCGAATGATGCTCGCCGACCCAGGCTTCGTCATAACCCAGATGGTCGAGCCATTCGATCAGTTCGAGATCGCGGGCGAAGCCGAGGGTCGGATTTTCCCCCAGCCGGTGGAAGGGCGCGAGAAACACGCCGAATTTGAGGCCCCGACGAGACATACTGCTGTCCTTGCTGTCGGCCCGGAACGGGCAATCGCGGCGCTGCGGCGTTGGCCAGGATGGGATGCGGCGGCCAAGCGGCACAATCAGGCCAAATCGGCGCGGCAAAAGCAAACGGCAAACACATACGCTCGCGCATCCAAGCCGAGATTGCCCGCCTGCCGCCTCGGCGACTACAGTCTCGGCCAGAAACGGGTTCCAATTTCAGGAGGCAGGAAACGTCATGTCCAGCGAGACCGGATCGCTTGCAATCGTCACCGGTGCAGCAAGAGGGATTGGGGCCGCCATCGCACAGCGCCTGTCGGACGCGGGATATGCGGTCGCCATCTGGGACTATAACGGCGAGGGTGCGGCGGAGACTGCCGCCCAGTTCACCGCCGCCGGCCGGCGCGCCATCGCCGCCAAGGTCGACGTCGCGGACGAAGCACAGGTCGAAGCGGCGACAACGGCCGCCGAGGCCGCATTCGGCGCGCCCTATCTTCTGGTGAACAACGCCGCCACCCGCCATCGCGAGCCGCTGGAAGAACTGAAGCGGACCAGCTGGGACCGCGAGATCGCCACCAACCTCACCGGCCCCTTCGTCTGCACCCAGATCGTCGGCCGGCGCATGCTGGCGGCCGGCAAGGGCTCGATCGTCAACCTTGCCTCCATGGCCGGCAGCTACGGCCAGGCAATGCGCGGCGCCTATACCCCGTCCAAGGCGGGGCTGATCGGACTGACGACGCTGACGGCCGTGGAGTGGGGCTGCCGGGGTATCCGCTGCAACGCCATCAGCCCGGGCATGATCTCGACGCCCGCGCATGCGGAAGCCTACAGCAACGAGGCGCTGAAAGCCTCGCGCGAGGCGATGATCCCGCTAGGCCGCATCGGCGACGGCACCGATATCGGCGATGTCGTGGTGTTCCTGGCGTCGGATGCCGCGCGCTACATCAACGGCGCGAACATCCCCGTCGATGGCGGCGTCACCAAGGTGGTTCCGGCGTTGATGCCCGTACCCACGCCGAATGGCGAGATCGTGACCACGCTGGCGCAGCTCCGCCTGCGCCGGTAGCCCCGGCCGGTCAGGTCCCGCAGAAAGTCTGGAGCACCCGTTCCCCGGCGGGTGCCGGCGCCTCGAATGCTTCGAAGCCGGCGCGGCGCTCATAAGGCTTCGACAGCACGTCGAGAAGCGTGTGCAGCGGCTGCAAATCGCCATCGCCGGCTGCCCGCAATGCCGCCTCGACCCTGTGATTGCGCGGGATATAGACAGGATTGGCCGCCTGCATCAGCAACTGCGCGGCCTGCTTTGATTCCGGCTGCGCCGCGAGGCGCGCCTGCCAGCGCACGGACCATTCTACGAACGCGTCATCCGCAGCCGCAGGCGCGGCGCCATCCGCAAAAGCCCGGAATGTCGCCGTGTAGTCCGCTTCGCGCGCCTGCATCCAGGCCAGCAGATCCTCGATCAGCGTCATGTCATCCGGCTGCTCGCCAAACAGGCCGAGCTTGCGGCGCATCATCGCGTTCCAGCCGGCGCGGAACAGATCGTTGAAACGCAGGACGCGTTCCGTCGCCCCTTCCACCGCCTTTTCCGGTTCGGCATCGATCAGCGGCAGCAGCGCCTCGGCGAAACGCGCAAGATTCCAAACTGCGATGGACGGCTGATTGCCATAAGCGTAGCGCCGCTGCCAGTCGATGGAGCTGAAGGTCGTGGCGGGGTCGTAGGCCTCCATAAAGGCGCAAGGGCCGTAATCGATCGTCTCGCCGGACACGGTCATGTTGTCCGTATTCATCACGCCATGGATGAAGCCGACCCGCATCCATTCGACCAGCAAAGCCGCCTGTCGCTCGACCACCGCGCCGAGCAGCGCCAGCGCCGGATTCCCGGCCTCTCGGAGATGGGGGTAATGGCGGTCGATCGCATAACCGACCAGCGACGTCAGGCTCGCGATATCCTGGCGGGCGGCCGCGTACTGGAACGTCCCGACACGCAGGTGGCTGGCGGCGACACGGGCCAGCACGGCACCCGGCAGGACCTCCTCGCGATAGACCGGTTCGCCCGTCGCAACCACTGCGAGGCTGCGGGTCGTGGGTATGCCCAGCGCATGCATGCCTTCGCTGACGATATACTCGCGCAGCATCGGCCCGAGCGCAGCGCGGCCGTCGCCGCGACGCGAATAGGGCGTCTGGCCGGCGCCCTTCAGTTGGAGGTCGCAACGCCGGCCGTCGGGCGCGACATGCTCGCCGAGGACCACCGCACGGCCGTCGCCCAGCATGGTGAAGTTGCCGAACTGATGGCCGGCATAAGCCTGTGCGATCGGCGTCGCGCCGGCCGGCACGGCGTTTCCGGCCAAAATTGCCGTGAGTTCCGACTCATCCAGACCGTCTATCCGCAGCCCGAGCCTATCGGCCAGCGCATGATTGAAGATGACCAATGCGGGTTCGCGGACGGGCGTCGGCGCGACGTGCGAAAACAGGCTGTCGGGCAGCCTCGCAAAACTGTTGTCGAATTGCCAGTTCACGCCATCGCCTCATGCCAGTGCGGAATGCCGATACCAACGGAGATAATGGACATGGGGTCAATATGCCAGAGGGCACCCTTTGACGCGCCCGCGTCCGGCAACTGACCGGCCGCCTCTAAACCGGCCAGGCGGGTGGATGAGTCCCCAACGGCGACGCCGGCCGATCCCAGCATGGCGGCGTCTCGGAAAGCCCCACGACCGGACCGACATAACCCAGCCGCCCGAAAGCGGTGTCCCGCTGCTGCCAGAGAGGACCGAGGTCGTCATGGGAAAGCGGAGATCGCATTCGAGCATCCTCGCCCTGCACCCGACCGAGGCTCTCCACCCAGCGACCGGTCTGGGCCAGAGAGACGCGAACGCGATAGCTGCCGCCCTCCACCGCCCGTCGTGCCAGCGCCACCATGGCACCGAAGGCTCCCAGATAGCCGGCGACATAGTCAAGGGGATTGCCGGGCAGATGCCGCGGCCGCCGTTCATCGCCATTCTCGAAGGCGATGCCGCTCGACGACTGAATGATGGAGTCGAAACCCCGCCGCCCTTGCCAGGGGCCGACATGACCGAAAGCGGAAATGCTGACATGCACGATGCCCGGCCGTACCGCGGCCAGGGCTTCGGGTCCAAACCCCAGCGCATCCAGCGAACCGGGCCGATAGGCCTGCGAGAACACGTCGCCGGTCCTGACCAGCGACAGCAGCCGTTCTCGCCCTTCCCGCTGCCGCAGATCGGCATAGGCGTTCACCTTGCCATGCCCCGAATCCATCACGAGCGTGGGAATGAAGGGCAGGTGCGCCGCCCCGATCCGCATGACATCGGCGCCATGCTCCGCGAGGGTGCGCCCGCAGATGGGGCCGGCCAGATGCCGCGTCAGATCCAGAACCCGGATGTTCGATAACGGCCGGCCGGCCGGTGGCAGGGGCTCAGGCGGGCTGTCGCCGATCCGCTCGATTTCCATCAGAGGAAGACTGGCGATTGCGGCGCAGTGAGGATGCTGCCGCCACTCGTCCGAACGCCGCACGAACGCAATGCACATGCGTTTGTCGATCAGCGCTTCCTCCAGCTCCGGCATGTCCCAGCGAGCCACGGCGCGGGCAACCGCGTCGCGATCCGCACCGCATCCAAGAACCGCGAGCACGCCGTCGCGGTGATGGGGAAAATTGCAGTGAAACTGAATCCAGCGGCCGTCCCGGCCCTGCCACAGACCCGAAATCGGGTCCCACATGGTCGGCGGCTCCTTCCCCTCGATTCTCAGGAAATCGAAGGCCGAAACCGCAATCGCGCCATGCTTGCGAGATACCGTGACATGCTGTCGCCGGCCGGTCCGCAGATGCCAGAGGTCGGCGACGGCCAGCCCGCAGGCCGCCACAGCCGCGGTGCCCGCAACCTCGGACAAAAAATTGGTGGGCAGAATCGGGCCGTCTCCGGGAATCGAGAGCCCGTCCTCCACCGTGAGCGGCCGGCCCACGGTCGCAAGAATATGGTCAAGCGCCTCTGCCTGCCCGGCCGCACGCCGGACAGGCACCTCCTCATGGGATATCCCCGACCGAACCGACATTGCCGCTCCTCCCCATCCAGATGGCGGCGTCCCGCAGCCGCGTTTCAGACCGTCGTGCAGGCAGCCATCAGGTCCGCAAGGCTGCTGTTGCGGAAATCCAGGGCGGTCGCGATGACGCGCTTGCGCACGGCCGGCGAAAGCCGATCTCCCGCAAGCCGGTGGAACTTGTCGGCGATGTCCGCATCGGTCAGCGGATTGCGCGGGTCGCCTTTCGGGAAAGGCACATGCTTCGACACCGTCGCACCGTTCCGCAGCCTCACCGTCACGCGGGTCGGACGATTGGCCGGAAAGCCGCCATCCATCGACGGGTCATGAACGCAGACCACTTTCGCCAGCATCGCCTTGAGATCCGGCGCTTCCCATCGCCGGGCGTCCAGTTGGCCGAGATGATAGTCGCCGTCGAGGAGCGAGACCCCGACGCAGTAGGGCAGGCTGTGGTCGGCCGTCTCGCGCGCATCGATCTCATAGCGGGACGTGCCGCCCATCCCATGCACCATATCTTCGAGCAGCCAGCCGAAGGCAGCGACTTCCACGGCCTCGATATCTTCCGGACGAAAGCCGTTCTCGCGGCGAAGGCCGAGGGCCGCGTCGATGGAGCTGTGAATGACGTATGCGGCGGGATACTGCTTCAGGCAGGTCCGCGGCAGGCGCCATGCCTCGACGGGACCGGCCAGCACATCCCAGTCGCATTCGCCGAACACCAGCTTCGAGAGCCCCCGCTTGCCCTCGAAGACGTCGAGCGGCCCGGTCACGCCGTTGGCGGCGAGATAGGCGGCCTCGATCCCGCGCGACACGGCAAGGCCGGCGCTGGCCGCCTTCATCATCGAGATCTGGCCCACCCGCACCTGCCCGGGCACGGGGTAACTGCCGGCAATGGCGATGGCATGCGCCAGCCGCGCCGGATTGAGCCGAAGCTGCACGCCCGCCGAGACGGCGCTGGCCAGCGTTACGAAGGTCGTATGGTCCCAGCCCGTTTTCTTGAAGAATGAGACCTTGGTGAACTCCGTCGTCCGCATCTGCACTTCGTAGGCGACGAGGATCGCCGTGAGCACCTGGAGCGGCGACGCGTCCGTCACCTCTCCCACGGCGAGACACCCGCCGATATTGTCGCTGGGATGCGCCGGATCGCGCGCCCAGTCGCAATCGTTCATGTCGACATGACGGAGCATGGTGCTGTTGCACAGCGCCGCCCCCAGCACCGAACTCGTCTCGGCCGTTCCGAGGATGCGGGCATGCGGCTGGCCGCCGATCATCCTGGCCCATTGCCGGACCGCCCGGACCGGTGCGGCGTTCACACCCGCCATCGCACAGGCCAATGTGTCGAGCAGGATGCGTTCGGCCGCGTGCAGCACCGCCTCGTCGCGAACGGGCTCAACGACGGCGGCATGGATGCTCTGGGCCAGCCGTTCGGCCACGGAAACGGTCTTGGTCATCGCCTTTGCCCTGTCCTGTTTGCGTTAAACAATCCCTATCGCACCCACGAGGAATCGGCGGTTCCGACGGCATCGCGCGGACCCTGGGTTCCCGAACCGCGCAGCGCCGGCGTCGTGTCGCCCGCGGCGGCGCGCCCGGCGATACGCCCGAAGACGGCCCCCGACACCAGGCCGCTGCCGCCCATGTAGTTGTGATAGAACAAGCCGCCGACGATCTCGCCGCAGGCGTAAAGCCCGTCGATGGGGCGCCAGTCCGTGCCGATCACCCGTGCGGCCGTATCGACCTTCAAACCACCGAAGGTGAAGGTCACGCCGGCGGTCGCGGAGTAGGCCCGGAACGGCGGCGTATCCAGGCGCAGCGCCCAGTTCGTCTTGTCGATGACCAGTCCCCGCGTCGCGAGACCGTCCTTCACCGAGGGATCGAAGCCACGGGGGTCGGGCGCCGCAGCATTGAAAGATTCCAGGGTCCGCAGTGCCTGGACAGGGTCGTCGATATCCAGCCGGTCGAGCAGATCGGGCAGCGTGTCGGCCAGGACCGGCTCGCTGGTCGCATAGCGCGGCTCCAGCAGATGGACCGTCTTGCGGTCGAATATCTGATAGGCGAGCGCCCCGGGCTGGCCCAGAATCCGGCGGCCGAACTTGGCATAAGTGAGGAACTGAAAGTCCTCGCCCTCGTCCAGAAACCGCAGCCCCTGCCGGTTGATCATGACGCCGAAGGGATAGGATAGACGGTTGCTCTTGTCGGTCATCTCGCGCGGCGCGAACTGGCCCCAATCGGCACTGACCGGGGTTGCGTGGCAGCCCGTCCAATGCCCCCAGGGCAGTGCACCGGCCGCCAGGGCCATCCGCAGCCCGTCGCCCTGGTTGTGCGGCGTCCCCCGCACCTTGGCGAGATCCCAAGGCGCGCCAAGATACTGGGCACGCCACTGCGCATTGGCCTCGAAGCCGCCGCAGGCAAGCACGACCGCCTTGCCGCGCAATTCCTTGACGCCTTCATCGTCGCGCAGCAGCACGCCACCGATCCGCCCAGATGGATCGCGAAGCAGGTCGATGGCCGCGCTCGCATAACGCAGTTCGACACCGGTGTTTTCCGCACAGGCGAACCAGGCATCCGACAGGCCGGGCCCTTCATGGACGACGCGGATCACCGCCCCCTTGGGCCATTTGATACGGTCGTTGACGCGCACGCCGGCCAGCGTCGCCGCAGGTTCCAGCGGCACGCCGCAGCTGTCGTGCATCCAGCGGACGGCGTCATAGGAGTTGGCCACCACGAGATCGGTCAAAACCGGATCGGCCTGCCCGGCGGTGACCCGCCGGAAGTCCGCAATGAAGTCGCCGTAGCGGTAGGCCGGCACATCCGCGAAGAAATGCGGGCATTCATCCTCGGCGTCCGGCACGAGCGGCCGCAGCGCCTCCGCGTCCTCGAAGGCGAAGCGCAGCAGGGCGCCACTCCAATGGGTATTGCCGCCGCGCATCGCCGGCGGGGCCTTTTCCAGCACGATCACCCGGCCCGCGCCCGCCTCGCGGGCGGACACCGCAGCCGCCAGGGCGGCATTGCCCGCACCGACGACGATCACGTCCGCTTCGTCCGTCATGCGTGTCGTTTCCAGGAGTTGGAGCGGGCACCGCGGCCGACTGTGCCACGGCCGGCCACGGTGCCCTTTCCGCTTACTCCGCCGCGGCGCGGTCGCCCGGTCGCGGCGGCACGACCAGCAGCTGGGCGATGTCGTTCACCCGCTCGATGGATTCGACATGCCGGATGGCGTCGATGATCGCCGCCGGTTTGCCGACCGGCATGATCGGGTCGGTGAGATAGTGGAACTTGTCCTCCACATCGCCCTGGCTCATCGGATTCTCCGGCAGGCCCCAGGAATGCGGATAGGCAACGCTGAGGGTCGTGCCGTCGACGAGGTCCACCTCGACGCCGCCGCCCTCGTCCACCCGCGCCCAGCGGGTCGGATCGTTCGCAACCACCACCTTCACCTTGCGCGCGGTTTCGAGCAGACCGGGATCCTTCAGGTTAACGTCCAGATAGTCCCAGAACCCGTTGCCGCCCTTCAGGCGCCGGCCGCCGTGATGCAGGCGCATCGCGACGCTGAACGGCATGCTGAACTGCGCACCCAGGATGTCGTGCGGCTCGATGATCGAGCCGATATGGCTGAGGATCGGCTCGCTGTTGGTTGCGATCCGGACCTCCTTCACATCCTGGGGGCCGAAGTCGCGACGGTCGCGCAGCACGTCCAGCGCGTCGAAGGCGAAGTGGATCAGATGGCAGCAGCTGTACGGCTTCAGACCGTTGTCCAGCATGTGCCATTTGGTGCCCAGCCCGTCGGTCAGACGGGTCAGGTCGTACTCGCCCGCGAAGACCTTGCAGAAGCCTTTCTCGCCTTCGATGATCGTATGCGGCCCCGTGATCCCGCCCTCGGCGAACAGAACCGCCCGCACGCCGCCCTGGCTCGGAATGCCGGCATGGATACGCTTCACCGACCCGCCGGATTTCGTGTACTCGATCAACCCGGCCGCGTGGCTGCCCGCGATGCCATAGGCGTTCATCGCAGTCTCGCGGTCGAAGCCCATGATCGCGATTCCGGCCGTGGCCCCACCGAACGGACCCACGCCCACCGGCGGGTGATGGCCCTTGTAGATAAGGTAGGGCGAACAGGTCCAGGACAGCCGGATCATCACCTCATAGGCAGCAATCACGCCGAGCAGCAGCTTCGCGCCGGTCGCGTTTGCGTACTCGGCCACGGCAAGCGCCGTCGGCACGGCGATCTGCCCCGGATGGGTGGGGCTTTTCAGATGCGTGTCGTCGGTTTCGTTCGCATGGTTGAACGCGGCGTTGATGAAGGCCGCATCGTCCGGTGCCAGCTTGTCGCCGTGATAGGCCACCGTCGAATGCGAGCCCGAACGCGTACGCCGGATCACGTCGTAATATTGACGGCTCCACGGAACGGTCGCGCCGGCGATCTGGCAGCCGAAATTGTCCAGCAGGAACCGCCGCGCGTGCTCCTTCACGGTTTCGGGAATGTCCTCCAGACGGAGACTCGTCACCCACTCCGCGAGGGTACGGGTTTCGTTCATGTCACGGGCCCTTTCATCCATTGCTCCATCGATCAATCCTCGAAAGCCAAGGCCGATGTCCGGCGCCGCATGCGCCGCATCAGCGGGGGCAGAAACACGGAGGCCGCGAGCAGCACGACCAACACGATGGTCACGGGCCTCTGCAGAAAATAGGCGGGGTCGCCGACGCTGATCTGGAAAGTCCGCACCAGTTCGCCCTCGGCCATGCGGCCGAGCAGCAGGCCGATCACAACGGCGGGAATCGAATAGTCGTAGCGGTTGAGCAGCCAGCCGACGCAGCCCGCGATCAGCACCGTCACCGGACCATCCATGCTGCCGGTAAAGCCGTATGAACCGTACGACGCCAGCACGAGCACCGACGGCACCAGGATGCGCAGGGGCACCTTTACCACCGCGGCCAGGAAGTGAATGAAGATCAGCCCCATGATCACGAGCAGGATCGCCTGGGCAAAATTGGACAGGACGATCGCATAGACGATGTCCGTCTGCTCGCGGATGAAACGCGGCCCGCCGGTGATGTTGTGCATGCTGAAGGCGGCCAGCATGATCGCCGTGCCGCCGCCGCCCGGTATGCCAAGCGCCAGAAGCGTGATCAGCGAACCGCCTTCGCCGCTGCTGTTCGCCGATTCCGCGGCAACCACGCCCTTGGGATTGCCGGTGCCGAAGGTGTCGCCGTCGGGTTCGCTGCGCTTGGTCTCCGCGTAGGAGACGAGGTTGGATATAGAACCGCCCACGCCGGGGATGGCGCCGATGAAGGCGCCGATCAATCCGCCGCGCAACAGCACCTTCGGATACCGGAAGGCGTCGCAGAACCCCTCGAAGATGCTTCGGAAGCTCAATGCGCGTGCAGCGGCGGAGTCCACGAGATACTCGCGCCCGATCAGCCCGAACAAGGCCGACGCTGCAAACAGCCCGATCATGGCCGGAACCACCGCAACGCCGTCGAGCAAGTAGGGGATGCCGAGCGTCCCGCGGATGACGCCAAGATCGCTCATGCCGACCGTCCCGACCAGAAGGCCAAGCGCACCCCCCAGCAGGCCGCGCGCAAAGCTCGACCCCTTGAGTACCGCGATCAGCGTGATGCCCCAGAGGATGACGACGAAAAACTCGGAAGGTCCCAATCGGAGCACGGCCCCGGATATCGGCTCGATCAGCACGAACAGGATGATGTAGCCGAAGAAGGTCCCGATGGTCGACGCGCCAAGCGCAAGGCCGAGGGCCCGATTGTGTTCGCCCCGCTGGGCCATCGGATAGCCATCGAATGCCGTCGCGACCGCATTCGATGCACCGGGAATGTTCATCAGGATGGCCGGAACGCCGGCTCCGAAACTGCCGCCGGTGAATATCGCCGTGAGAAACAGCATCGCCGACAGGAAATCCATCAGGAACGTCGCCGGCAGGACGATCGCCATGGCCATGGAGACCTGAATCCCCGGAATGGCACCGGCAACCAGACCGATCAGAATGCCGGGGAACACGACGAGCCATGGCTGCCAGGAATGCGTCAGCAACGCGAACGCCTGTTGGACGGCGGAGAG
>JBFWNZ010000095.1:0-11552 GCA_050250795.1 Alphaproteobacteria bacterium
CGCCGCTACCTGGATACGGTGGCCGAAAAGGAACTGGCCCATGCGCGACGGCTCTCCCGGCCGTTCGCCGTGATCATGCTGGATATCGACCACTTCAAGCGCTTCAACGACCTGCACGGCCATGCCGCCGGCGACCAGGCGCTGATCGGCGTCTGCGACCATCTGCAGAAGAACATCCGCGAGGGCGACTGGCTGTTCCGCTTCGGCGGCGAGGAATTCGTCCTGCTGCTGCTCGAATCCGACCGCGCCACCGCCGAAGCCAGGGCGTCGGAACTGCGCGAGGGCGTGGCCGCGCTGAGCCTGCGCAACGGACGCGAGGCCTTGCCCCCGGTCACGGTCTCGATGGGACTGGCCGTATTCCCGGACCACGGCGAAACGCTCGCCGGCCTGCTCGAACTGGCCGACAAGGCGCTCTATGAGTCGAAGCGCGCCGGCCGCAATCGCGTGACCAGCGCCGCCGCCTGAACCTCAGGATGGAGCGGGATACAGGAAACTGAGCAGCGCGAACCGCTCGCCGCGCGTCACCGGCACGACCTCGTGCAGAAGCGAGCAGGAGAAGACGATGGCGCCGCCCAGCGGCGGCCGGAACAGTTGCCGGCCATATTCGGGGAACCGAAGGTCGCCCCCCTCGTAGTCGTCGTTCAGGTTGACGGTCAGCGCATAGAGCCGCCGCCGCATGGTGTCGTTCGCATTGTCGCGGTGAACGCGGAAGAAGCCGGAATCCTCTGCCTTGTAGCAGCCGATCCGGAACTGCTCGAGCGTCCAGCTTTCAAGGTGATAGACCTTCTGGACCTGGTCTCCGACCCGCGGCAGGACACGCGACAGGATTTCGGCCTGCAGCGCGGCATCGTCCACCAGATAGTCCAGACGCCGCTTGAAGCTGCGGTCGACGCGGCCCTTGAGGCCCTCGCTGACGCCGGTCCCGATCAGGCCTTCCGTCCGGGGGTTATCGCGCCAGCACGCGATCAGGTCGGCGCAGAATTCCGGGCCGAGCACACGCGGAATCACCAGAACAGGCGCAATTCCCTGGACCTGCCGCCCGCAATCCGCATGCGCCGCCGCCCGTATTTCGGCCGCCACACGCTCTGCGTCCATCGCGCCCGGCCCGGTCAGGATTGCGAAGAAACGCTGATTGGGATCGAGCACGAAGACGGCCGGAAGCGACGCACCGGTCAGGCCGAGATAGCCGCGGACGATCTCGTCCTCGTTGTCGACCAGGATTTCACCCAGCCACGCCGTATTGGACGCCGCCTTGCGCAGGCGTTTCTGGTCCGCCGACAGCATGACATAGGCGTCGCCGCCGGTTTCGGCGAGCGCGGCACGGCATGCCGCCAGACGCGGCAGCATCGCTGCACCGTCGGGTCCGGGAACGGCCAGCAGAACCGGCCCGCCCCGTACCCCGGTGTAAAGCTCGAACCGCCGTCCCTTGCTTGTCTCGCATGCGAACAGCGGTGCCGGATCGCCACGGCGCAATGCGCGGCCGTAGGGTGTCTGCATCCCCCGATACGCTCTTCTATTTTTATTTGCCTCCCCTCGCCCCGGCCGGCATCGGAATGCCGATCTGAGCGAGGCGGAGAGGCTAACATACCGAGGTAGTGAAATTAACCGTTTTCTGTATGCGTGCTATGCAGCCTTATGCAGGGCCACCTGCGGCACGATATGGCGCTGCGGCGAGAGCTTCAGCGTCGTGCGCTTGAGCAGCCGGTTCTGCGACGAGTCGAAGGGGTCGCGGCGATGCAGCAGCAGGCCGTTGTCCCACATCACCACATCGCCGATCTGCCAATCGTGGCGGTAGACGAAGTCCGGCCGCGTCGCATGCGCGTTCAGTTCCGCCAGCAGCCGGTCGCCGCCAGCCCCCGGCATCTCCAGGATGCCGGTGGAGGTGGTGGGATCGAGATACAGGGCCTTGCGCCCCGTGACCGGATGCCGCGTCACCAGCGGATGCACGACCGGCGGCGTCTTGGCGCGCAGTTCGGCCGACATCGGCTTCTCCTGGTCGAAGGTCGATTGACGCTTCAGGTAATCGTAGACCGCGTGCAGCCCCTCGATCCGGTCGCGCATCGCGGCCGGCAGCGCATCGTAGGCGTCCTGGAGATTCGCCCAGTAGGTGGCCCCGCCGTCTTTCGGCATCTCGACCATGTACAGGATGCTGCCGGTCGCAGGGTCGAGCACATAGGACTGGTCGGTATGCCAGTCGAGTTCCCCCGATCCGGCGGCGCCGATCGGGTCGCCGGCCTGGTTGCGCATGTTGGAGATGTGCAGCACCTCCGGTTCGTTGCGCGACTGCCAGTCGGTACGGACGATCACATGCGGCGTGCCGAAATGGCGGCTGAAGGCCACCAGTTCCGCCTCCGACAGGGCCTGCCGGCGGAAGACCAGCACGCCCTGGGTGCTCCAGATCCGCGCGATCTGCTCGGCGAGGTCGGGCGTCAGGGGCTGCCACAGCTGCAGCCCGCGCACCTCATAGGCGAACTTGCCGTCGATAGGGGCAATATCGAGCGCCATCCGTTTCCTCCATGGTTGCGGCGGTATGCTCCGCCGTCCGTCGCGTCAGCATGAGGCCGGACGCGCCGCCGTCAAGCGGCACTCAGCGCAGTTTCTCCGCCCGCCGCCACAAGACCCAGCCGGTCATCGTCCGCCCGTCGGGCCAGGCGCGCGACAGCAGCAGCTTGAGCTTTCCGTCGGGCATCAGTTCCAGCCCCCGGGCCTGCTCGCCGCCGATCCAGCCGGGGTTGAGCGCATAATGCACCGTCGTCGACAGGCGTCCGTTCTCCACCCGCCATGCCCCGGCATAGGAGAGATAGGTGTCGAAGGCCCGCAGCTTGTCCGCATCCGGCGCGTCGGAATGCCAGGCGGGGTTGCCGGTCATGGCGGGGCGGCCGCCCCAGCAGACGATGGCGCTCATCCAGCCATCGGGCGCGACGATCATGAAGCCCTGCGGGTCGTCGCCATAGCGCTGCCGCCCCTGCGCCCGGTCCTCCTCGCTGTCGGTACCCCGGTCCACCAGCACCCAGGTGCCGACGATGTCTTCCGCCTCGACCATGTGTCTTCCTCCTCCCGGATCGCCCCTGCCCTGCAAACGCGGAGCGTTGCACCGAACGGCGGGGCTGGTTCACTCTACACGCCGCAAAACGACAACGATCACGGAGGATGCCATGCCGCTCACCCTCGTCAGCAACAGTTTCAAGGACGGCGGAAAGCTGTCCACCGACCACATCCTGTCGGCCGATTACGGTTTCGGCTGCGGCGGCGGCAACAAGTCGCCGCATCTGTCCTGGTCGGGCGCCCCGGCGGGAACCAAGAGCTTCGCGGTCTCCTGCTTCGATCCCGATGCGCCGACCGGCAGCGGCTTCTGGCACTGGGTCGTGGTCAACATCCCGGCCGACGCCACCGAACTGAAGCTGGATGCCGGCAACCCCAAGGCCGGATTGCTGCCGAAGGGCGCCTTGCAGACCCGTACCGATTTCGGCGCCCCGGGCTATGGCGGCCCCTGCCCGCCCGAAGGCCACGGCCCGCACCGCTATATCTTCACCCTGTTCGCGGTGGGGGCGGAGGCATTGCAGGTCACGGCCGACACTTCGGCCGCCATCATCGGCTTCCAACTGCATTTCGCCACGCTGGAGAAAGCCAGCATCACCGGCCTGTTCGAGCGCTGAGTCCTGCCTGCGCCGCGCGCCGCTTCGACCGGCGCGCGGCGACCTGCTACGATTCCTGCCGGAACGTCATCCGGGAGGAACCGAAACATGGCCGACAAAGGCACCGAACTGCTACGCCGCGCGCACAAGGCGCGCGGCTTTCATCTGGGCGTCCACGAGATCATGGTCGCCGCCGACCCCGAACATTTCGCGCAGTACCAGGGCTACATCGAAGCCGCCTATACCGGCGCGCGCCATCTCGACCGCAAGACCAAGGAGTTCCTGCATATCGTGGTCAATGTCGCGCTGGCGACCGATGTCGACCAGGTGACCGCCCATATCCTGGCGGCGAAGACGGCCGGCGCGACCGAGGAGGAATTGTTCGAGGTCTGCAGCATGATGTTCGTGCTCGGCGGTTCGACGGCGCTGCTACGCGCGATGGAGGCGTGGCGTCTCGCCTTCCGCCCCGATCTGCCGCGCACCTATGAGCTGGTGACGAAGGAGCCCTGACCCGCATCGCGGGCGCGACGAAATTCCGCACCGGATTGCAACAGCGTCCTTGGTGAAATCAAGGCGTTCCGCTACCCTCTAGCGGGGGCAGATGGCATGCATTTGCGTGGGAAATCCGAGGGATCGCATCTGGGCCAGCGTCGGCGGGCACGGGCGAGCCTGTTCGTGCGGATGGGCCGTACGGTGTTCTACATCCGGCCGGGCAGCAAGATGACGATCCGTAACGCCGACGGTACGCTGGAGACGGCGACCGTCCATTCCCTGAGCGTGGATGTCTCGGGCATCCCGCATGTCACCTACGGCGTCCAGATCGCCCGGCCGCACGGCCTGGGCACGCTGCGCGAGACGGGGCGCATTCTCGCCCTGACCGAGTTCATGAACCGCTACGCCCAAGGCACAGCCCCAAGAGGCGTCCTCGCGCGGATCAAGCAGCGCCTCCGCCACAGCGGCTATGCCGAGGACGACGGCGCAACCGTGCGCTAAGCCGGGCCGGCACGCGTCATGGCGGCGTCGCCTCCGTATCGACGACGAGATCGGGATTCTCCAGGTCGTACAGGCGCAGCTCGTCGGTCAGCAGGGTCAGGCTGTCTCCGGCGAACCCCGCACGATCCTCCGCCAGTCGGCCGCCGGCCGCCTCATGCGCCGCTTCCAGCGCGGCAAGGCTGTCGAACCAGATTTCCTCGACCCCGTCGTAGTCCTGGGTCCAGGGCTTGCCGTCCGGCGCCGGAAATGTTCGGTTCTGGACATAGCGCCGGACGGCGGTCCCCATCCCGTCTGCGGACAGCAGCAGCGCACCATGCCGGCTCCATCGCTCGACGAACGCCGCCCGGCTCAAGCCCGGCGCACGCTTGAGGCAGCGCACGACCTTCACGCCGGCGATCGGGCCGTCGCGCAGCACATGCTCGACCGTGAACAGATCGGATTCGTTGATGAAGCGGGAGAAGACCAGCTTCTCGTCCTCGACCATGATGTTACCGGTCGCGTCGCCCACATGGACCCGCCGCAGCGCCTCGCTGCGATACCAGATCAGTCCGACGCCGTCGCATTCGTCCGATGCCCCCACCGCAGGATTGTCGCAGGGCACCCGGTCGCAATGGGAATAGCGCAGGATGTTCCGCCAGCGCGGCAGGCTCATCGCCAGGGCGCCGTGCTTGCGCCAGCGCGGCGGGAAGGTCTCGGCCGTCCATTGCGGGTGCCGGATCGCGAGGTAGATGCGCTTGGGGACGAAATCCAGGGAGTCGGCCATGGGCGTCCTTTCTCATCGGCGAACTGCGGGGATTTGAGCGGCAGGAGACCGCACAGGTCAAGCCGGGCTCTGCTCCTGGCGGCGATAGGCGGTGCGAACTTCCAGCAGGATACCGTCCGGATCGCGGAAGTAGCACGAGCCCGCGGCCTCATCGCCATGGATCGAGTGCGGGATGCGGCGTGTCTTCAGTCCCTGCACGACCGCCGCATACTGTTCGGGCGTCGCGCGCATCGCCATGTGGTGCATGCCTCCCGAGCCCGGCAGGGCCGGATGCACGCCGCTCTCGGGAAAGTCGAAGAAGGCCAGCAGATTGCCCCCGCCGATGTCGAGGAAGACATGGGTCGAACTCGGCTCGTCCCGGTTGGCGACGATCCGTGTCACCCGCATCCCCAGCACCTCGGTATAGAAGGCGAGCGTCCGCTCGATATCGGAGGAGACCAGCGCGAGATGGTCGATCCCGCCGGTCCGCTCCACGCTTCCGGCGCGCGCTTCGGTATCGCTGTTGTCGACCCCATAGCGCGCGCGCAACGCCGCGCGCCGCGCCTCGTGTCCCGTGGCCATCCGCAACCTCCCTCGGTTCTGTTTTTCCAAGGGTAGCACGATCCGCCGGGATTGCGGACCGGGGCCGCCCGACGCCTATGGCGCGGCGAGATAGTCCCGCAGCAGCATGCCCGTCAGCCGGTCGTAATAGGGTTTGGCGGGATGATCGTAGTTGATGAAGTCGTCGCGGCGGTCGCGGCCCGCCGCCCGATGATCGACGACCTTCAGGCCCGGCACCTGTTCCAGCGCCCGATCGAATATCCGGTCCACCGTGCTGTAGCGCGCATCCTCGTAGACCGGCGGAATGACGAACACGACGGGAATGCCGTTCCGCTTGCCGACCGCATCGATCGCCTGCATCAGATCGGCGATACGGTTCTCGTCGCCCAGATTGAGATGCGCCTTCTGCGGATCGAGCGGATTCTGGTTGCGCACCGGCGACGACCGCAGCCCCGTGGGATCGATCGACCCGTCGCGGCGCAGCGCGTTGCGGAACATCGTCGGGTCGCAGACGCGGTCGCCGAGCCCGGCAAAGCTGAGGACCGTGGCGAACATCGCCGGCATATGCCGCTGGATCGATGACGTCGACGTCTCGCCGCAGCCGCCGGCCGCCACCACCCGGCCGCGCTCATCGGCATGGAAAAGCCCGATCAGCACGGTGGCGTAGTCGAATGTCCGGTCGAGCCACAGCTTGAACCGGACCGCGTAGGAAAGCAGCGCCGAAGCGCGGTCCGTCGCCATCTGGATGTCCGACGGCAGTTCCTTGCTGCGGTCGACGATATAGCTGCCATTGTCGTTGTTCGGGGTCGTCACCTGCACGACCATCAGCCGGCGCGGCAGCTTCTCCCGCGCCTCGACGAAGCGCAGGTAGTCCAGAAGGTCGGGCAGCGCGAGATTGGCGTACCAGTAGTTGAACACGGTCCCCTGGAAGCCGGCCTCGCGAAAGCTCTCCGCCGACCAGTACTGAATCTGATGGTTGCCGAAGAGGCCGATATCGGGCGGCGCGGCACTTTCCATGAAGCCGATCTTGAGCGCGCCGATCTGCTCGCGCGTCAGGCCGTCGAGCAGCAACCGCTCGTCCGCGCTCATCCGGGTGAAATCGACCGGGGTGTTCCGATAGTCCGGAATGCGGCTGTTCGCCCAGACGCAGAGCGCCAGACCGAGGCCGAGCAAGCCGAAAAAGACGAGGCAATAGCGGGCCTGCCCCGGCTTCCTCGATCCTGCGGTTCGCTCGGACATCGTGCCTCTTCAGAACCGGAAGTAGATGAAGGTCGAACTGTAGCTGATGAACAGGACCGACACCGTCGCCAGCGCGGCATGGACCAGCGGGCTGTCGAACAGGGCCCGGCGCTGTTCGTTGTACAGCCAGTAGCGTTCGCGGGTCAGGAACATCCAGGCCAGGATCGGCGCGATGAAGGCCCAATGCTTGGCCGAATAGATGCCGTCGCCGCCGGCGGGCGAGACCAGCACATTCAGGAAGACGGCATAGTCGCCCACATCCATGAAGAACAGCGGCCAGGCGAGGATCACCAGACAGTAGGTGGCCGCGACCTGAAGCGCGGCGGGCATCCGGTCCCAGACCGGGCGGACGAAGTGATAGCCCAGCACGAGCACCGCGTGATACACGCCCCACAACACGAAGGACCAGCCGGCCCCGTGCCAGAACCCGCAGGCCAGAAACACGATGGCGATGTTGCGGACATAATGCGCATTGCCGCCGAGGCGGATGTAGACGTAGTCGCGCAGCCAGAAGGACAGGGTCACGTGCCAGCGCCGCCAGAAATCGCGCGGCGTGCGGGCCTGATAGGGCTCGTTGAAATTCACCGGAAGGTCGATGGCGAACAGCTTGGCAAGCCCCATCGCCATCAGGCTGTAGGCCCAGAAGTCGAAGAAGATCCGGATCGCATAGGCGTTGAGCAGGAACAGCACGTCGCTGCGCGTGGCCTCGGCCGCGAAATCGACGGCCAGGCTGTTCTTGATCAGCACCTGCATCAGGTCTGAGACGCAGACCTTTCCGAACAGGCCGATCGACAGATACTTCAGACCGGACCGGGCGTCGATGCGCAGCCAGCGCTTGCGCCGCAGGTCGTCGAGCTGCGCGGAGATGTCCGAATACCGCAGGATCGGACCGGCGATCAGCTGGGGAAAGAAGCTGATGAAGACCGAGAATTTGAGAAGCGATTGCGGACGGTCGAGGACCTCGTCCTTGGCGTCGATGATGTAGGAGACGATCTGGAAGGTGTAGAACGAGATGCCCGCCGGCAAGGTGACCGACAGGAAGAACAGAAAGCCGTCGCGAACCTGGTCGGATGCGCCGAAATTGACCAGCGTGAAATCCAGATACTTGAACAGGAACAGGATGATCAGCGGCACGCTGACCATCGCGAGCGTCTTCCACAGCGGCTGATCGCGCCGCGCCAGAAGCGCGGCGCCGAAGCCCCACAGGATCGACACGAACATGAAGCCCAGCGGAACGAGCCCCGACACGCCGTAGAAGACCGAGGAGGCAACCAGCAGGATCGGAAAGCGCCAGAGGCCGGGCGACAGGTGGAAGGCCGCAAAGACCAGCGGCAGGAAGACGAGCAGGAATTCCGCGGAGTTGAAGTTCATCGCCGCGTCAGCCTATGTCCCGCAGCAGATCGCGCGCAGCATCGTTGAAACGCGCTTCGGCGGACCGGTCGAACCGGGCGGCCTGGCGGAACAGCGGAAGCGACCGGTCCGGCTCGTAGCCGCCCAGACGCAGGCCCTCGCCATCCGGCAGATAGCCGAACGGCCCGTCCAGATAGCCCAAGGTCATCACCCCGGCGTCTTCGGCATGCCGCAGCAGGGCACGGCGATAGGCGGCGAAGGGCTCGCCGTTGACCGCCACCATCCGCAGCGGCCCGAGACGCAGCGCCATCCCGACGGCCGTCGTCGCCCCGCCCCCTTCCATCGGCAGGGCGATGCTGCGGCGTGCGCCGCGGATCGCATCGTCGCCCGCGGCCGCGAGCGGCGCCGCGGTTGCCAGGGCACGGGCCAGCCGGGCGGCAAGGCCGACAAGTGCCTCGCGCCCGCCTGCGCGATTGAAGGTGTCCCGACAGACCAGATAGTCGACCCAGGCATCGGGCCGGAGCGGGACCGGGCGGCGGACCGTCAGGTCGGGCGACTGGTCCCCGGTCCAGCCCTGGAGATAGACGACATCCTCGCAGTCCGCGCCGGCGCCCGTCGCCTCACGCAGCGCCGGCAGCAGATAGCCGGGGAAATCGGCGGAATAGGCATTGCCCCGGAACACCGCCGGATGCAGCGCCGCATTGACGATCCAGAAGCCGCTGCCATCGTCATATGCGACCCGGCAGGCGGTCACCCCGCGGTCGGCGGGCACCGCGCGGTTCGGCTGGTTGAGGACCCGCGCCGCGTTCAGCCTGGGGCTTATCCGCGCCCAGCGCGGTACCGGAACGCGCCGGTTCAATGCCGGCGCGCCCTCTCCCGCCGCCAGCGACAGCATCGCCGGCCGCAGTGCTTCGAAGGCGTCCCGGGCCGCCGCTTCCGCCTGTGCGGCGACAGTGTCCGCGAAATCGTCCTGGACGGCGTTGCCGTCGTCGAACTCCGCCGCCGTCTTGGGCGCGCTGTGGGTATGCGTGGCCACCACGATGGCATGGGCAAGGCCATGCGCCTGCGCCAGCGCCGCGCGGATCCGCCCCGCCAGCGCCGCCCCGACATAGAGAAGATCGCAGACCACGACCGCCGCGCGCGTACCCTCAGCGTCCTCGGCCGCGATCACGCGGACATGCAGCGGATCGAGCGTGCCGTCGGCGCGCCGCCCCGTCCCCACCCCGACGACGGTCCGGGCATCGGCCGGCGTGATGATCCGCCTGGACAGGCCTATCTTCATGCACGGATCACTTCTTCCGCGTCACCACGCAGCCATCGAGAATCACGGCATCGAGATTGCTGTCGATCAGCACCTCGATGGCCTCGCTCGCCGTGTGCACGATCGGATGGCCGTGCACGTTGAAGCTGGTATTGAGCAGGCAGGAACGCCCCGTCCGGTCGCGGAAGGCGGAGATGACCCGATGGAACCCTGGATAGAGGTTCCGATCGACCACCTGCACCCGGGCGCTCTTGTCGAAGCGGTGCAGCGCGGCGATCATCTCGTCCTGCCGCTCCGGCCGGCTCTCCATGACCACCATCATGTAGGGCGATGGATTGGACCGCCCAAGCGTCTTCGGCACGACGACATAGCGTTCCAGATCCTCGGCCAGGATCGCCGGGGCAAAGGGCATCCAGAAATCGCGCTGCTTGATGCTCGCGTTGATCTTCTCGACCGCGTCCGGATGCTTGGGGTCGGCCAGGATCGAGCGGTTGCCGAGCGCGCGCGCGCCGAATTCCATGCCGCCCTCGCACCGGGCGACGATCTTGCCCTCGGCCAGAAGGCCGGCCGTCTCGGCCGCCGTGTCCTCGACGCGCCGGAAACTGCAGAGATTGCCGAACCGGCCTTCCAGTTCGTCCAGGCTCTCGACCGGCGCGGGCCCCAGCGTGAACGGCCCGAAATCCGGCAGCTTGCCCGTATGGCGGGCATGCGCCGTGAACGCCGCGCCGAAACTGTTCGTCTCGTCCCCGCAGGACGGGAAGACCGCAAGGCTCGTCACCTCCGGCAGTTCGGCGATCCGCCGGTTCAGCGAGACGTTCATGAACACCCCGCCGGACAGCAGCAAATCCGTGACCCCGGTGCGGGCGATGGCGTTGCGGACCCATTGCAGCACCAGGTCCTCGGTATATTGCTGCAACCCGCCCGCGACATTGTCGAAACGCTGGCGCCGCAGGACGGCATCGAGCGCGAGATGCGCCTCGGTCGTGCGCGGCCGGTCGCCATGCGTGAAGCGCAGATCGTCGTCCTGGGCGATGGAGACGAAGGGACGGAACAGCTCCGCCGCCCGCTTGCGATAGCCGGCGGGAACATAGGCCGCCAGCCCCATGAGCTTGTATTCGTGTTCATGGGGCGTCAGGCCCATCAGGAAGGTCGTGATGGAGTAGACGTTGCCGATGCTGTTTCCGGACTCGGTCGCGGAAACGCGCCGCATCGCGGCGCCCTGCCCAAGCTGGACCGTCGCGCATTCCCGGTCGCCGCCACCGTCCAGGGTCAGCACGAGGTACGGCTTCGCATCGCTCTCCGCGAGCCCAAAATAGGCAGCGCCGGCATGGCAGTCGTGATGGCGGACGAAATCGTAGTCGTCCAGCGGCAACGACAGCGACGGGCAATCGGCCATCACCATGTCGCGAACCCGCGCACGATCCGCCGCCTCGGAGGCGGTGCCGGCAAACCTGGAACGAAGGGCCATCCGCACCAGCCACACCCGATCGCGCAATTTCCGCATCGGCGACGGGGCGACCATCTTGCGATGGTAGCGGGAATGGAACTGCCGCTTATCGAAGAGCGACAAGATGAGGTTGGCAACCGCCACCTTGTCGCAACCCCGCACGAAATCGGGAAAGTTTCGCTCGACATACTGTAGGGCGAGCCCCGGGAACCCCATCGTGATCTTTTCGCGATTGAGGCGTTCTTCCACGAGCGCGAAAATTACCTTGCCAATGTCGAGCAGACAGACGGATGGGCCGATGACCATATTGATGCCGACTATTCT
>JBFWNZ010000096.1:0-11478 GCA_050250795.1 Alphaproteobacteria bacterium
GTCTGCAGCAACTACTCGCCGGTCCACGTCCCCTATACCTGGGATTGCGTGCGTAACCTCAAGCCGGGCGCGCGCGCCGTGTTCACGCAGCCGCCGCTGCCCTTCAAATGCCCCGGTGCGCCGCAGAAGGCCGCGTATCTGACCGCGGACCATCTGCGCCGCAGGGGAATCCTGAAGGACTGCACGCTCGACTTCTACATCCACGGGCCGGCCATCTTCGGCGTGCCCTTCTTCGCCAAGGAGCTGATGAAGGTGGTGGCGCGCTACGGCATCAACGCGCATTTCCAGCACAACCTGGTCGCCGTGGACGGCGAGAAGAAGGTCGCGACCATCGAGGCGGTGGGCGGCGACAAGCAGGGCACGCGGCTTGAGGTTCCCTTCGACATGCTGCATGCCCCGCCGCCGCAGAGCCCGCCCGCGGCGGTCAAAGGCTCGCCGCTGGCCAATGCGGGCGGATTCGTCGAGGTGGACCAGGGGACGCTGCAGCATGTGCGCTTCCCCAACGTGTTCGGTCTGGGCGACGTGATCTCGGCGCCGAACTCCAAGACCGCGGCGGCCGTGCGCAAGCAGTCGCCGGTCGTGGTCAAGAACCTGCAGGCGCTGATCGCCGGCAAGGCCATCGGCGAGAAATACGACGGCTATGCCTCATGCCCGCTGACGACCGCGCTGGGCAAGGTGATCATGGCCGAGTTCTGCTATGGCGGGAAAGTGACGCCCACCCTGCCGCTCGATCCGGCGGAGGAGCGCAGCGTGAACTGGTGGATCAAGAAGACCGGGCTGCCGCTGTTCTACTGGCACTACATGCTGAAGGGCCACGAGGCGTTCCCCGGCCACAACACCAAATATGCGGGCGACGCGCCGTCCTGACCCGGACGGCGCGGCTTTAGGCCGCGGGGTCGCTCAGTTCGCTTTCCACGACCACCCGCTCGGCGGGCTGGCCTTCGGCGCTGATGCGGTACTGGACTTCCTCTCCGGTCATCGGCAGCAACTGCTCGACCCGGAACACGCCGTGGTCGGTGACGCGCCCGAAGCTGTTCTGGGTGAAGCGGACGGCCTGTCCGATCTGGAATCGATGGTCGGTCATGACGGCACTCCAAGGGGTTGCGGCGCCCCGCGGGGCCGCGCAGCGAATTGCCGCGCCGTCATAAGAGATGGGGTCGCACGGGCCCTGTCACAACCGACAATCGACCGCGCATATAGGGGATATGGCTGGGGCGCCAGGATTCGAACCTGGGATCGCGGGACCAAAACCCGCTGCCTTACCGCTTGGCTACGCCCCATCCGCGGCGGACCATAAGCGGCGTCCGGGGGCAAGGCAAGCGGGTGCCGCGGCGGACCGGACGGCGGACGGCGCAAGGGCCGCCGCCGCCGTCCATGCGCCCGATCAGGCGATATCCTCGGGCCCCGGCGCCTGCTTGCGGCCGTCGATCATGGCGCGCACCAGGTTCTCGCCATGCCGCAGGCTGGCATAGATCACCCCCAGGACATGGAGCGACACCAGGACCAGCAACAGATTGGCCAGCGTCTCATGCACGTCCTCCACGAGGCCGGAGCCCCAGAAGGCGTCGAGGGTCAGCATCCAGCCCGTCGCCGCGGTCCCTGCCATGCCCAGCAGCAGGGCCACGACCATCGCCCCGCCGGCGGGGTTATGGCCGACATAACGCGGCTCGCGCCGGCGCAGCATGGCCATCAGATAGCCCCGCACCCCGGCCGGCGACCGCACGAACTGCGAGAAGCGGGCATAGCGCGGGCCGACCAGCCCCCAGACCAGGCGGAAGGCGACCAGCGCGCCGGCGATATAACCCGCCCATTCGTGCACCTCGTCCCAGGACTCGGCCGTCAGCCACGCCGTGGCGAAGCTGGCGACCAGGCCCCAATGGAACAGGCGGACGAGCGGGTCCCAGACCTTGACGTCGCGGACCTGCATGTCAGTCGTCGCTCTCGATGCGGACCGCTTCCAGGGACTTCGGATCGAAATAGGCCTCCACGCGCTTGCCCTCGCGATCCTGGGCATAGGCCTCGTAGCAGCCGTCCTCGACCTTGATGCGCTTCACGGTCCAGCCCTGGGCCTCCAGCTTCTGCTGCAGCGTCTCGCGCGGCTGCCAGTCCGCCATCGGGACGTTGCAGCGGTCGGAAGCGGCGGCGGCGCCGGCGAACAGGCCCATGCCGAGGATTGCGGCGGCGGCGATGGCGGTGCGGTTCATGACGGTACTCCTTCGGAAATCGGTTGCGATGGCGGCCACTCTGACGACGCAACCTGACCGCAGGCTGACGCATGGGTGGATTTTCCGTCAGCTTCCCGTCAGCCTGTCGGGGTATCGAAGACCTTTCTCAACCTCGATGCGGCCGTGCCAATGCGGGTCCTGCTTGTCGAAGACGACGACATCATCGGCCGGGCCGTCCGGGAACAGGCGGCCGCGGACGGACATGCGGTCGACTGGGCCAAGCGACTGGGCGACGCCGAGGACTGCCTGCATGCGGCGGCATACGACCTGATCCTCCTCGACCTGATGCTGCCCGACGGGCGGGGGCTGGATTTCCTGGCCCGCCTGCGCCGGGCGGGCAATGCGGTCCCGGTCATCGTGCTCACCGCCCGCGACCAGATTTCGGACCGCATCGCCGGGCTGAACGCCGGTGCGGACGACTATCTGGTCAAGCCGTTCGACCTGGCGGAACTGTCGGCGCGGATCGCGGCGGTCGCCCGCCGCTATGCCGGCAATCCCAACCCGCGATTCGCGCTCGGCGATCTGGAGGTCGACATCGCCGCCCGCCGGGTCGGCCGCAACGGCCGGCGCATCGACCTTACCGCACGCGAATGGGCCCTGTTCGAGGCGCTGCTGCGCCGGCCGGGCGCCATCCTGTCCAAGGCGCAGCTGGAGGAGCGGCTGTACGCGTTCGACGAGGAGGTCGAAGGCAGCAACGCCATCGAGGCGCATATCAGCCGCCTGCGGAAGAAGCTGGGGCATGACGCGGTCGCCACGATCCGGGGCGTCGGCTACCGGCTCGGCACGCCATGACGGCCGGCCCCAGCCTGCACCGGCGTCTCGGCCTGTGGCTGACCGCGGGGATTCTCCTGATGTGGCTGGCCGCCACCGCCGCCGCCGGATTCGTGCTGCGGCACGAGATGGACGAGGTGTTCGACAGCGCGCTTCAGGAGACCGCCCAGCGTCTGCTGCCGCTGGCCGTGCGGCAGGTCACGGACACGGATGCCGGCGGCGAGGCGCGGATGGAGGCGATCCTGCCGCATCGCGAGTATCTGACCTATCTGGTCCGCAGCCCCGACGGACGCGTCCTGCTGCGGTCGCACGATGCGGAGACCGGTCATTTTCCCGGCCCGCCCTCGACCGGCTTCCGCGACACGGCGGACCATCGCATCTATGGCGAAAAGGCCGTCAGCGGCACCGTCGTCATCGAAGTGGCCGAGCCGCTGGAGCACCGGCGCGAAGCGGCGATGGAATCGATGCTCTCGCTGCTGGTCCCGCTGCCCTTCCTGATTCCCGCGAGCATCCTTGCCATCTGGGCGTTCCTGCGCCGCGCCATGCGGCCGCTGGCGCGGCTGCGGGCCGAGATCGAGGATCGCGGCGGCGGCAATCTGTCGCCCATCGCGGCACCCGGCCTGTATGCGGAGATGGCGTCGATCGGCGAGTCGGTGAACCGGCTGCTCGACCGCCTGCGCCGCGCCCTCGACGCCGAGCGCAGTTTCGCAGCCAGCAGCGCACACGAGCTGCGGACGCCCATCGCGGGCGCGCTGGCGCAGACCCAGCGGCTGGTCGCCGACGCGCCGACGGCGGATGTCCGCGACCGCGGCCTTGCCATCGAAGCCGCCTTGCAGCGTCTGGCGCGGCTGTCGGAAAAGCTGCTGCAACTGGCCCGCGCGGAGGGCGGGGTCGCCCTGGCAGAGCGGGTGCAGGACCTGTATCCGATCCTGGTTCATCTGGTCGATGAGTTCCAGAGGCGCCGCGAGGATGGCGGGAGGCTGCGGTTCGCGGCCTCGGCGGGACCGCTTCAGGGGCGCATGGACCCCGACGCCTTCGCCGTCCTGGTGCGCAACCTGATCGAAAACGCGCTCCGCCACAGCCCGCCGGGTTCAGCGGTCGATATCCGCATCGCGGATGCCGGCACGGTGCATGTCGTGAATGCGGGCCTGCCCGTGCCGCCCGCCACCCTGGCGCGCATCCGCCAGCCCTTCCAGCGCGGTGCCGCCGGAGTGCAGGGCAGCGGTCTCGGGCTCGCCATCGCCGACAGGATCGCGCAGGCCGCAGGGGCGACGCTCGACCTTCATTCCCCCGCCCTCGGCCGCGAGGACGGGTTCGAAGCCGTCCTGCGCATGCCCGTCGCGTAATATCGCCGCCAGTCAGGCGCCCGGCATGCTGCCGCCATCGAAGGCGAGCGTCTCGCGGCGGTAGCCGGCCAGCGCCGCCAGCTCGTCCAGGATGCCCGGCAGCGCCGCCGCATCGACGCCGGTGAAGAACCGGCCGCCGACGATCCGCATGTTCGGACCCTCATGGCATTTGTTGAGGCAGACGATGCGTTCGACGCTCACGGCGAGGGCGCGTTCGCGCAACGCCGCCTCCATCGCATCCGCCAGCGCGAGAGAGCCCCGCGCGCCGCAGCAGGGCTTGCCGGGGCGCCCCATCCGGTTGACGCAGATCGCGAGCCGGACGGGCGTTGCCCCGGACACCCGCGTCAATCCGCCGGCAAAGACGCGTCGCCGGGCACGATCCGCGTGGGCGCCACCCACCATTCGCGGCCGTCCAGCCCCGACGCCGCGTCGCGCGCCGCCGTCGGGGTGGCGAACAGGCCGTAGCAGGTGGAGCCGCTTCCGGACATGCGGGAGAGCAGACAGCCGGGCAGTCCCTCGATCGCCTGCAGCACCTCGCGCACCACGGGCCCCAGGCGCATCGCCGGCTCGGTCAGGTCGTTCGCCTTGTCGGCCAGGAACGCCGCCAGATCGGCCGCATCCGCCGGCAGCCCGGACAGCGCGACCTCGGGCGTGAAGCCGCCGCGCCGGGCGTTGAAGACCGAGGCCGTCGACAGCTCGACGCGCGGATTGACCAGCAGCAGGCCGACCTCGGGCAGCGACATCTCCTCGATCCGCTCGCCGATCCCGGTCACGAAGGCGGAGCGCGCCGTGATGCAGGCCGGGACATCGGCGCCGAGCGACAGGCCGATGGCGTGCAGATCGACGGTCGCCCGATCGATGTTCCAAAGCTGCGCCAGCGCCTTCAGCACGGCCGCGGCATCCGAGGAGCCGCTGCCGAGACCGGCGGAAACCGGCAGATTCTTGGTCAGCCGGATCGCCGCCTTCGCAGGAACCCCGGCCGCTTCGGCCAGCGCCCGGGCCGCGCGGATTGCGAGGTTGGATTCCTGGTTCTCGGGCAGCGACTGGGCGAACGGGCCGTCGGTCGCAAGCGTCAAGCCCGCAGCCGCCGTGACCTCGACGCGGTCGGCGAGATCCGTGAAGGCAAAGATGGTTTCAAGCTCGTGATAGCCGTCGGCGCGGCGGCCGACGACATGCAGGAACAGGTTGACCTTGGCCGGCGCCAGCAACGCAACCGATGCGGCATCCGGCCGTCCGCCAGCAGAACTCATCCGCCGGACCCCGCAGGTTTTCCGCCCGCTTCTTCCAGGCCGCGTTCCAGCTTCGTCTCGATCTTCGCCACGTCGTCCTTCTCCGGTTCCAGGCTGAGCGCCCGCTGCCACTGGAAGCGCGCCTCGTGCTGGCGGCCGACCCGCCAATAAGCATCGCCCAAATGATCGTTGATGACGGGATCCTGCGGGCGCAGTTGGACGGCCCGTTCCAGATGCGCCACCGCCTCCTTGTAGTCGCCGAGGCGATACAGCACCCAGCCCATGCTGTCCACGATATAGCCGTCGTCCTGGCGCAGCTCGACCGCGCGCGTGATCATCGCCTTGGCGCGGTCGATGTTGCGGCCCAGCTCGACCCAGGTATAGCCGAGATAGTTCAGCACATAGGGCTGCTCGGGCTCGCGCTCCAGCGCGATCAGGAAGTCCTTTTCCGCCCGATCCCACTGCTTGGACCGCTCCAGCGCGATGCCCCGGTAGTAATAGAGCATCCAGTCGGGCTGGTGGTCCTTGTCGAACCGCGCGAAGGCGCGGTCGTATGCCTTCACGGCCTCGGCGAACCGCTCCTCGTAGCGCAGCAGATTGCCAAGCCGGACCAGGGCGTCCGGACGGTCCTTGCGCTCCGCCGCCATGGCTTCCAGCAGCGTCACCGCCTCCGGTACCCGCTTTTCCTCGTACAGCGCATCGGCCACCCGCAGCCGAGCCGCCCAGCTGTAGGTATCGCTGGCCGCGACCCCGCGATAGGCGTCGATGGCCGCGTCGTACTGCTCGCGCGACATCAGGATGTCGCCGATCAGGATGTGGCCCAGCGAGAAGTTCGGGCGCAGCGACAGCGCCACCTGGGCATAGATCAGCGCGATGCTGCCGGCACGGTCGCGCGGCAGCGCCGAGGCGAGGTTGAACAGCCCTTCCGCCATTCCCTCGGCGGGCGACCCGACCAGGGGCTCGGCCGGCTTTCCAGCCTCCAGCCGCTCCAGCTCCGCCTCGAAGACATAGCTTTCGGGATGGTCGTCGATATAGCTGCGGTACAGGGTGCGCGCCTCGTCCTTGCGGCCGCGCCGCTCCAGGAACGAACCGGCGGCGCGCACCACGCGCAACGGCGCCTCGGACAAGTCGTCGGCGATGGCGCGGAACTTCTCCTCCGCCTCCGCGCTGCGCCCGGTCGCGTCCATGATCAGGCCGCCATGCATCAGATAAAGCGCCTTGAACCCGCTTTGCGATTCCAGCGGCTTCAAGGCCGTCATCGCCTCGTCCGGGCGCTTCTCGCCGGCATAGCTCCAGGCGATGCCGATGGGCGCGGCATAGCGGGCGAGGCCGGTTTCCGACATCGCCTCAAGCCGCTTGCGCGCATCGGCATAGCGGCGTTCGCGCATGGCATCGGCCGCGAGCAGCAAGGCGGCGCTGGGCACATCCACCTTTGCCGCCTCGATCCGCTTCGCAAGCTGGCGTGCGTCCGACAGCCGGCCCGCCCCCAGGGTCAGCATGAAGGTGCGGCGCAGAAGCTCTTCGTCCTCGGGGCTTTCCTCCAGCACGCGCAGCAAGAGGTCGGCGCCGGTCTTGAGGTCGCTCGTCCGTTCCGCGTGACGGCCGGCAAGATAGCTTCCGAACGAGGACGGGGCGAGGCCCTGTCCCGCTTCCATCCTGCGCGCCTTCTGCGGCGCCTCGGCCGCGGCCTGAACCGCGCCCACAAGCGCCATTCCAGCAAGGGCCACCGCCCATGCATGTCTGCATGCTGCCTTCACGCACCTGCTCCCGTGTCTCTCGCGACCGTCCGCCCTGCCGGGCGGCGTCCCGGACGTTGCGCGCATTGTAACGAACAAGGGCAAGCCGCGTCAGCCGGTTATCGCGCCCGAACAAATCCCGCCGGTCCCGCGACGGAACCGGATGCCCAACCCGTTGAAAGCGCATGAACCGGCCGGAAAGGTCGGTCCGATAACCCGCAAGGAGAAGCAGAGAATGAAGACCCGAGCCAAGCTGACCCTGCTGGCCACCGCATTGCTGGTGCTGCCGGGCGTCGCCGCGGCCAAGTCTGACGGCGACCGGCCGAACCGCTTCGACCAGATGTTCAAGGCCGTCGACGCCAATGGCGACGGCCGGATTACCGCCGCCGAGGAGAGCGCCTATCGCGAGGCACGCTTCAAGACGCTGGACGCAAACGGCGACGGCGTCGTCTCCGCCGAGGAGTACACGGCCAGCCATCGCGCCAAGCTGGACGAGCGGCTGCGCAGCCACTTTGCCAAGCTGGATGCCGACGGCGACGGCAAGCTGAGCGCCGCCGAGGCCGAGGGCAAGCGCAAGGCGGACATCATGAAGTTCGACGCCAACGGCGACGGCGCCGTGACGCAGGACGAAATCCGCGCGAAGCTGCAGGCGCACAAGCGCGGCGACCGGGAGCAGGCGCCATCCGAACGCAAGGCGCAGTAGGCCGCCCGGCCGGCGATCCGCTCCCGTCCAGCCTTACGCTCCACGGAGTGGCGATGGCCGACGACAGGATGGCGGATGCCGAATTGGTGCGACGCGCGGCGGCGGGCGAGCAGAGCGCCTGCCGCCGCCTCGTCGACGCCCATCTCGGCCGCAGCGTAGGACTTGCAGGCCGCATGCTGGGCGACCAGGCGGAAGCGGAGGATGTGGCGCAGGAGGCGTTCCTGCGGCTGTGGCGTCAGGCCGGCCGCTGGCGCCCCGACGCCAGGGTGGGAACCTGGCTGTACCGGGTCGTGCACAATCTGTGCGTCGATCGCCTGCGCGTCCGCCGCCGTACCGTCGGCGAGGACAGCATGCCCGACCTGCCCGATCCGCGCGGCGGACCGATGCAGGACCGTCACCGGGCACAGGTCTCGGCACTGGTGCGGGACGCCATCGAAGCGCTGCCCGAACGACAGCGAACGGCGATCACCCTGGTCCACCACATGGAGACCGGGAACATCGAAGCGGCGGCCATCATGGGGATCAGCGTGGAAGCGCTGGAGTCGCTGCTGGGAAGGGGACGGCGGACGTTGCGCGAGACGCTCTCGGCGCTGCGGCCGGATATCACGGGAGAGGAACCATGACCGAAGGAACCGACATGGCGCGGCTGGGCGCGCTGCTCGACGCTTATGGGGGATCGGCCAGACGCTGGCCGGAAGCCGACCGCGCCTGGGCGCTGCGCCTGATCGCGGTCTCGCCCGCGGCCGCAAGTCTGCATCGGCAGGCGGCGGCGCTGGATGCGCTGCTGGACGATGCGGCGCTGGCCCCCGCCGCGCCGCAGCTGACGGCGGCGGTGCTGACCGGCTTCGGAACCGCGCGCCATGCCTGGCTGGCCTTGCTGTGGCCCTTCGGACCGATCTGGCGGCCGGCTTCCGCGCTTGCGGCGGCCTGCGTCCTGGGCATCGCCGTCGGCCTCACCACGCCCCCGCCCGACACGACCGACGGGATGACGACCGCGGAGGCGGCCGTCGATTTCGAAACGCTGAACCTCGGCCCCTACGCCTATTATTCGGAGACCCCGCAATGACGGCCTTGTCCTCGCGGCGTCGGGCATGGCTGCTGGTCGGCTCGCTCGCGCTCAACCTGTTCCTGCTCGCGGTCATCGGCGTCCACGCCCTGCCCAAGGACCGGCCGTCGGCGCGCATCGGTCCCATCGACCGCGTCGCCGCGCGCGACGCGCTGCCCGAGGCCGCTCACAGCAAGGTCGACGCCGTCTGGGCCGCGCATGAGGAGGCGTTGCGCGCATCGATGCGCGGTTTCCGGCAGGCGCGGCGCGATGTCGAAGCGGCCCTGTATGCCGATCCCTTCGACGCCGCCGCCCTGCAACGCGCCCACGAGGCGCTCGCCCGGCAATCGGACGCGGCGCGCCATGCCTATGAATCGCTGGTGACGGACCTTGCCCAGGCGATGCCGGCCGACCTCCGGCGCAAATACTTCGAGGCGGGCCAGCGGCGGTGGGGACGCCCGGACCGGCGGAACGAGACAGGCGACGGACCGCCGCCTGCCCCGCCCGGGCGCTAGCCGTCACATGTTCGGGTAGCTTGGCCCCTCGCCGCCCTGCGGCGTGACCCAGGTGATGTTCTGGGCCGGATCCTTGATGTCGCAGGTCTTGCAGTGCACGCAGTTCTGCGCGTTGATCTGGAACCGCGGATTGCTGCCGTCATCGTCGCGCACGATCTCGTAGACGCCGGCCGGGCAATAGCGCTGCGCCGGCTCGTCGTAGAGCGGCAGGTTCTTGTCGACCGGGATCGACGGGTCCTTCAGCCGGAGATGGACCGGCTGGTCCTCCTCATGGTTCGTGTTCGAGAGATAGACCGAGGACAGCTTGTCGAAGCTGATAACGCCGTCCGGCTTCGGATAGTCGATCTTCTTCGCCTGATCCGCCCGCTTCAGCGAGGCATGGTCGAGATGTCCGTGCTTCAGCGTCCAGGGCGCACGCCCGCGCAGCACCACCTGATCGAAACCGCCGAGCAGCGTGCCGACGAGCAGCCCCCATTTGAAGCCGGGGCGGAAATTGCGCGCCCGGTACAGCTCCTTGTAGGCCCAGGAGGCGTGGAAGGCTTCGGGATAGGCCGTCAGCTCGTCATGCCCCTCACTGCCGCCCACCACCGCGGCGAAGGCCGCCTCGGCCGCCAGCATGCCGGACTTCATGGCCGTATGCGTACCCTTGATCTTGGGTACGTTCAGGGTGCCGGCCTCGTCGCCGATCAGCGCCCCGCCGGGGAACACCAGCTTGGGCAGCGACTGCACCCCGCCCTCGTTCAGCGCGCGGGCGCCATAGGAGATGCGCCGGCCGCCCTCGAAGAAATGCCGGATATTGGGATGCGTCTTGAAGCGCTGGAACTCGTCGAAGGGCGACAGATGCGGGTTGGAATAGTCCAGCCCGATCACGAACCCCACCGACACCTGATTGTTCTCCAGGTGATACAGGAAGGAGCCGCCATAGGTGTCGTTGCTCATCGGCCAGCCGGCGGTGTGGATCACCAGGCCCTGCTTGTGCTTGGCCGGGTCGATCTCCCACAGCTCCTTGATGCCGATGCCGTAGGTCTGGGCCTCGCAGTCCTTGCGCAGGCCGAACTGCTCCATCAGCCGCTTGCCCAGATGGCCGCGGCAGCCCTCGGCGAAGAAGGTGTATTTCGCGTGCAGCTCGATGCCGGGGGTGTAATTGGGGCCCTGCTCGCCGTCGCGGGCGATGCCCATGTCGCCGGTCGCCACGCCCTTGACCGAGCCGTCCTCGTGGAACAGCACCTCGGCGGCGGCGAAGCCCGGATAGATCTCGACGCCCAGCCCTTCGGCCTGCTCGGCCAGCCAGCGGCACAGATTGCCCAGGCTGATGGCGTAGTTGCCGTGGTTCTGCAGCGGCGGCGGCAGCAGGAATGTCGGGATGTTGATGGCGTTGACCGCCGTCAGGAACATGAACTTCTCGTCGGTCACAGGCGCATTGAGCGGGGCGCCCATCGCCTTCCAGTCCGGGAAGAGTTCCTCCAGCCCGCGCGGGTCGAGCACCGCGCCCGACAGGATATGCGCGCCGACCTCCGAGCCCTTTTCGAGCACGCAGACGCTGACCTCCTGGCCCGTCTCGGCGGCAAGCTGGCGGATGCGGATCGCCGCGGCCAAACCGGCCGGGCCGGCGCCCACAACCACCACGTCATAGGCCATCGATTCGCGTTCCATGCGCTCCTCCGCCTCTCGCGTCGCTGCATCCGGCGCCTATTCGGACGGCGCCCATTGTTACAATCGGGGCCTGTCTACAACAGGGTTGCCGGCTTCGCTAGTATTCCACCTGCATGGGGGGCATGATTCAGACAGGATTGCGGACCGCACGAATGCAAGGACCGACCCGCGATGGCGGATGACATGCGCAGCGACATGGCCGCCGAGGCGCTGGCGGCGCTGGACTGGCTGGTCGCCATGGGCGCCGACGAGGCC
>JBFWNZ010000097.1:0-11388 GCA_050250795.1 Alphaproteobacteria bacterium
GTCGCGGCAGAACCAGATGCACCCGCGCGCCCTTGACCGGCGAGAGCGAGGCAATCGTGCGTGCCAGTTCGCCTTCAAGCGCGCGAAGCTGGTTGATGTTCTGCACGAAATTGGATGACCCCAGCGTCTGGTCGCGGTCGAATATCTCCCAGCCGATGACGTTGCCCGTCAGGCCCTGCTCGGCGAGGGTGATGCGCAGCCGGCCCGCTTGATCGGACGGCACCATGATCCGCGTGCCGTCGGCCGAGACTTCATAGGGAACATTCTGCGTTTCCAGCTGCGTTGCGATCCGCGCGGAATCGCCGGGCTCCAGGTCGCTGAACAGCAGCGACATCTGGGGTGTCGACAGCCGGGTCGTCAGAAAGATCAGGAACATGATCACGCCGAGCGTGATGCCTGCGGTGGCGGCCAGCTTGACCACTCCCAGGCTGCGCAGCGTCTGCATGAATGTGTTCACGTCGATCCACCCTCCCGGCCGAACCGGAGCAACGGCATCCCCGGCGCAACGCACGAAGTGGGCCAATGCCAGGACAGCGCGAGACCGACTGCTGCAAGGCGGCCGACGCAAGTTGCGGGCCAGACGGAAGTGAATGTACCCGACTCGGCAGTGAACTTAAAGATTCAATGCGGCAAATTTTGCCCAGCGCGACGAACTCGTCGAAGATTTGAACTGTTTTGTCGCGGCGGCTCCGTTGCTCCTCCTGTAGAGAAGCCAGAAAATTGCTGCCATGGAGCGGGTCGAGAAGGGGCGTATACTTCGACGCTTAAAATAAACCTGCAGCCGAGTATGCAGGAATTCGCAGTCGCATTACCGGCGTTTCCTGCGGCCCTTGCCGCGGTATTCCTTCAGCCGCGTTACGCGCAGGCCGCGCATTCCGTGTTCGTCGATGAGACGTTCCCAGGTTTCGAACTCTTCGATCGAGAGGTTGTAGCGGCGGCAGGCTTCGGCAAGCGAGATGACACCGGACCGCACGCCATGAACCACCTGGGCTTTGCGCCGCACCACCCAGCGGCTTGTATCGGATGGCGGCAGAGCTTCTTCCGTTATGTCCGGCGCCTCTGCCGGCCGCGACCGCGCGCGAACCGCGGTTCCGTCCGGAATCGTCAAACAAGCCCCTCTCATCAAACAGGCTCCTGTCGCGGTCGTTTTTCGATGCTCCAGAAGAGTAGTAGGGACGGCTTAACAAACGCCTAACGCCGCGTTGCGGCCGGGCGCCGGTCCGGACGCGAAGCCGCCCGCGACCGAGGGCGCGGGCGGCGAGCCGGTTGTCCGACAGGGTGGGCGGCCCTGGGCCGCCGTCATTCGGCTACCGGATGATGCGGACCAGTTCGTCCAGCATTTCGTCGGCGGTGGTGATGACGCGGGTGCTGGCGGAGAAGGCGCGCTGGGTGATGATCATGCGCGTGAACTCGTCGGCGATGTCGACTGTCGAGGTTTCGATGGTCGACGGCGCGATCACGCCGGCGCCGCCGGTTCCGGCCGTCAGAGCGACGGCGGCGCCCGAAGCCGTCGTCTCGACATAGACGTTGCCCGATTCCTCGCGCAACCCGTTGGGATTGTTAAAGGTGACAAGCGGAACCTGATAGATGTTGCGGGTCTCGCCATTGTCGAACAGCGCGGTCACGATGCCGTCCTTGTCGACGGTCACGCCGGTGAGCGATCCGAACTGGCTGCCGTCCTGCTCGATGAAGTTCGGGGCGAAGGTGCCCGAGAACTGCGTCATGCCGTCCGCTTCGTTCAGGGTGCCGAGATTCAGCGTGATGTTGCTGACTTGGTCGGCGGTCGTGGCCGTGTTGCTGTCGTAGTCGAGCGTGAACTGGAGATCGTCGCCGCTGAGGGTCGTGATGCCGGCATTGGCCGCGACGGCGGCGAGCGTGCCGTCCGCGCCGAAGGTCACGGTGCCGAGCGTGGCGGTCGCGACGCCGGCACCGCCGTCGTCGAACAGCGCGTTGGCGACGGTGGCGTCGAGCGTCCACTCGTTCGGATTCGCCGTCTTGGTGAAGGTCAGGCTCAAAGTGTGCCCGCCGCCCTGCTGGTCGAAGACCTGGATGCCGAGTGTGAAGTCGTCGCCCGTGGTCGAGGTCGAAGGCAGGTTGGCGCCGATGTCCAGGGTGCTGGTCGCTTCCGGCTGCGAGGTCAGGTTGGCGACGTTGACCATGCTGAAGGCGCTGAGCACGTTCGTCGACTGGACCACGCCGTTCACGATGGGCCAGCCCATCAGGTAATAGCCGGCCGTGTTGACGAGGTTGCCGTCCTTGTCCGTCCGGAACTCGCCGGCGCGGGTGTAGCGGATATCGCCGGACCCGTCTTCCTGGCTGTTTACCGCGAAGAAGCCGGCGCCGGAAACGGCCAGGTCCGTGGCCGATGCCGAGCCCTGAAGCAGGCCCTGTGCATCGACCTCGCGCGACACGCGGGACTGCACGCCGCCGGGAGAATGCAGGCTCTGCGAGCCGGCCTGGGTGACCAGGGTCGAGAAGCGCGGCCGGATGGCCTTGAAGCCCACGGTGTTCACGTTCGCGATATTGTCGCCGATCATGCCGAGCGACTGGCTCTGCGCGGCCAGGCCGGTCACGCCCGAACGCATGGCGCCGAAGATACTCATTTAGGTCCTCCGTTGGTGCTGGCCCTGGATCGGCCGTTCGAGGCGGGTGTTGCCCTGCTCACGATTCATCGGCCGTCTGGTTGGTGCTGCTGCCGTCGCCTTTCACGCCCGTCACATTGCCGAGCGGAACGAGTACCGATCCGATGCTGAGGATCGCATAGCCGTTGTCGAACTCGAGACCGGTGACGGTGCCGCGGAAGCCGTGGGTCACCGTCAGGGGTTCGTCGGCGGAATCCGTCGCGGTGACATCGAAGCGGTATTGGCCGGCCGGCGCCGTATTGCCGGAGGAATCGCGACCGTCCCACTTGTATTCGTGGAGGCCGGTGGTTGTGTCCACCGTCTCCTGCCGGACGAGATTGCCGTTGGAGTTGAATATCTTGAGATTGGCCGACTTCGCCGTGCTCGGCAGGTAGTAGTTGAGCGTCGCCGTATCGCCCTGGAGCATGAAGTCGCTGCCGGACGCATCGACTTCCTTGCCGACATAGGACACGGCGCCAAGTGCGACGTTGTTCTTCTGGAGGGTGATGAGTTCCTCCAGGTTGGAATTCTGCTTCACCTGCTGCTCGACGCTGGAGAACAGCACGAGCTGGTTGGTGAATTCATGAGTATCCATCGGCGACAGCGGGTCTTGGTGCTGTAGCTGCGTGGTGAGGATAGTGAGGAAGTTGTCGAGGTTCGAACTCAGGCGCGACAGCGAACTGGCGCTGTTGGTCTGGGACGAACCGGTTGCGCTGGTTGCGGATACGGCCATCTCTCAGGCGCTCCTCATGCCTCGATATCGTAGGTGCCATCCGTCGCGCGGCCGCGCGGCTTGTCCGCGAGTTCGGCCTGCTGGGATTCGTCGGTCTCCGTCGGCGCATCGGCGCCCTCCCGGCTCAACTGTTCGCGGAAGTCGTTCGCCTGGCCGTTGAGCGAGAAGGAGAGACTGCCGGAATCGGTGCTCAATCCGCTGTCCTGCAATGCCTGCTGGAGATGGCGGGCGTCGCGTTGCAGCAGGTCCAGCGTCTCCTGGCGGTCGGCGCTGATTGCCGCCTTCATGTGGCCGTCCGATCCGATCTCCATGCGCACGTCGATCCTGCCGAGTTCCGGTGGACGCAGCTGAATCTGAATCTTGTCCATGCCTTGGCCGATGGCACGCTGGATCTGGATGGCCACCTGGTCGGTGACCACGCGCGGCGGGATGTTGGGATGGGCGCGGGGCGGCGCCGGCAGGTCGGCCGTTCGCTGCGTCGTCGTGCCTTGGCCCGTGCTCTGGGCGGAGGCGAGCGGCTGGCCGGTCGAGGACTGGCTTGCCGCGGTCTGGGGCTCGGCTGCATTGCGTGCCGCAGTGGCGGCGACCAGCGTTTGCGGTGCGACCGGTGCATTGACCTTGGGGGCGGTGTCCTGTCCCGCATCGGCGTCCGGCTGCCCGGCCTCGCCGTTGTGGCTTTGGCGCGCGGCCTGCGCTGCGACGGTCCCCGGTGCGCGACTCAGCACGCTGTTGATCATCGATTCATCCGGCTCGACCGCGCCGCCCGCGGCCAGCGGGTCGACCTTGCCTTCGGACTTCGTGGCCTGCGCGGTGACGGCAGCATTGCCCGACAGCGTATTCGAGGGCTGCGAGACGAGTTCGCCCGGTGTCTCGGTTACCTTGGCCTTCAAGGTCGCGTTGTTGGCACCCTGTGCGTTCGCGGCGGCCTGTTCGACGACCGGCTTGGTCGCAGCCGTCAGGGCCGCGTTCGCGGCATCGGCATTCGCGTCGGCCGCGACCTTCGCGCCGTTGCCTGCATTAGCCTGTGCGTTCGCGGCGTTCTTGGCGTTCGGATTGTTCGCACCCAGCTGCGTGGCGAGGTTGGGGTCGAGCACGGTCTTGGGATCGTCGCGTGCATCGTCCTTCTGCGTCGGCGCGGCGGCGGCGGAATCGTCCTTGTCGTCCGTCTTCCGTTCGGCTGGCGGCGGATCGGCGGGCAGGTCCTGCGTGTCGGATCGCGCCGGCGTGAAATCGAAATTCAGCTTGGTGGACATGCCCACGCTCGCGACCTGCTGAAGGTTGGCCTTCTGCAGCAGCATCGAGAACAAACCCTCAACGCTGTCGTTGCGCTGGGTCTTGCGCTGATTGCGGTCCTCCGAACTGTTCGAGGACTGCAGGACATCGATGGCAGATACGGTCATTTGGACGCACCCGATTGCAATATCGTGGGAACGTCAGCAGGGCGCGTGCCAGCAACCGAACTGGCCGTTAAGCCATTGATATAGATTGGGATTAATGTGCAGCGGCCGCACCCGGCCGATGCCGGGGCGGGACTGAATCCGGAAAAAGCTGCTTAGCGGAAGGGGCAGAAATTGCCCCGTGACGAGGTCGGCTGCCGCGGCGTGCAGGCCCGAAAACGGACCGGCGCGCCGCGGGTTGCGATCAGACTTGTTCGTCGATGACGGTTCCGGAGGATTCGCTGGGAAGGTCCAGGCGGCGCGGTTCCACCTGCTCCTTGAGCTGCCGGACCAGTTCTTCCGGAGGAATGCTCTCGACGACTTCGTCGGTACGGGTGTCGACGATCTGGAGAAACACGCGATTGAGCTCGGGGTTGAAGTCGATCTGCGTGCGCCGGCTGGTCAGGCGCAGGCTCTCCAGCGTCTTCTGGGCGCTGACGCGTTCGTCCGGATGGCGGCCATGCGTATCGCGATGACGGTCGCCGATCGAACCGCCGGTGTTGGCCGTCGAGGTGACGACGCTCGCCGGATTGTGCTGGAGCGTGCGAACCTCGCCGCCCGTCGTGTTGTTGGTTGACGATTGCGAGTTCCCGACGCCGGACTGCGGCGGAAGCGGGGGCTGCGATGCGAAACTGACGTCCATTTTAACCTCCCGTGGCCGGGCGTTCTGCCCACCTCGTGATGGTCCCCACTAAAGCCGGCATGCCCTGTTCTTGGGTTGTCGGCCCTATGCTGTTCGGGACCGGTTTACGATCCCTCGCCCTGCTGCGTCATAAACGGCGACGCCGCTATCCTTAACACATAAGCAAAACTTATGCCAGGAATGGACGGTTTGTCCGGATGAGTTGCGCCAGCCGGTTTCGGTGGCCCGACCCGTATGGAGCGGGGATCGTGAGAGCAAAATCCGCACCGGCAGCCGGATTCCGGTCCTGTTCGAGCGCGATGGCCGACGGCACCCGGCAGAATTTGCCGGGCCTGCAAAGGTTAAGCGGCAGCTTTTGCCGGAGTGTGCGGCAGTTTCTACCGGGATGGCGTCCGGTAGACATAGGCGGTGTATTCGTAAAGCCCATAGTCGTTCCGCAGCACGAAATGGCGGCCGAACAGCCGCGTCAGCAGGGCGGCGAGGGTGTCGAAACGCAGATGGAACAGGTCATCGCGCTGCCAGTCGACATGGGCGGACATCACGTTGAAGGCCATGCCGCGCCGGACCAACGGCCACAATACCTTCAGAACCGCGGTCATATATGCGGTCATGGCCCGTTGCGACAGATCGATGCGCTCGGTGAATACGCCGTTCAGGACGGCGTAATCGACGGTGGGCAATGTGTCGGTGCCGGCCAGGATGTCATGGCGCAGGAAGCGGGCCTGTGGATGTTTCGTGCGGCACAGCGCGATGAAGGCGTCGGACACGTCGAGGCCGATATACTCAAGATGGGTCAGGCCCTGTGCCTGGATGCGATCCAGCAGGTGAGCGGCGCCGCAGCCGAAATCCAGCAGACTCAGCGGCGTTCCGGGCGGTTCGCGGACCACGTCCAGCATGACCTGATAGCGGATCGCGGCGTCTTCGGCGTTCGGCCAGTCGACGCCGCGATGCGTGTCGCCGTGCCGGGCCAGGCAGGCTTCGTAATGGGCGACGATGCCCGTATGCGGCGGGCGGGCGCGGCTGGGCGGCATGGCGTCAGGCTGGCACGGGCTTCGCAGCGCGTCCAGAGCATCGCATGGAACGGGAGATGGCAGATTGAGTGAACCGCGCGCGTCTGCCGACGAGAGAGCGGCCTTGCGCCGGGATGGCTATGTCGTGCTCCGCGGCCAGATCGACCGCGCTGCATTGGACGCGCTCCGCTCCGGGTTCCGGTATGTGTTCCGCCGGCAGTTCGCATATGCCGGTATCGCCGAAGCCGGTACCTTCGATGCGTCGCTTGCTGCTCTGTTCAAGGCGGATATGCCGCGCTACCTCGCGGCGGCCAAGCTGACCCAGTATCTGCCCGCTCTGCATGCCTTGGGAGCGGCGCCCGGCATTCTGGCCCTGCTGCGCGATCTGGGGCTCGGCAGTCCGGTGATCTCGACGCGGCCGGTGGTGCATATCGTGTCCGAAGCCCTGAAGGTGCCCGGCGGATATCATCGTACGCCGCCGCATCAGGATTGGCGCAGCGTGCAGGGCAGCTTGGACGCTCTGGTGCTCTGGCTGCCGCTGTCCGAGACCGGGCCCGAGCAGGCGCCGCTTGAGGTGGTGCCGGGCAGCCACCGGCGGGGCTTGTTGGCGACCGAGCCGGATCCGTTCGGAACGCGGGTGGCAACGGGCCTTGTGGCAGAAGAGGATTTTGTGCCGCTGACAGCAGGTCCGGGCGATATCGTCGCCTTCTCGATGTTCACGGTCCATCGGACTGGACTGCGCCAGGGGCCCGGCGTGCGTTGGGCTGTCAGCTTCCGCTACAATAATCTCGACGAGCCCGGCTTCGTCGCACGCGGATATCCCAACCCATATATCTACAAGCCGCGCGAGACCCTGTTGTCGCCCCAGGCGCCCGATGCCGCGGCGGTGTCGCGCGTGTTCGATGCGGATTAGTCGCGCGTCCCGGCCTCCGGCGCGTCCTTGTCCTTGCTGCGCAGGCCGCTGAAGGCTTCCAGCAGCTGCATCGGCAGCGGGAACACGATGATCGAGGTCTTTTCCGCAGCGATGGAATTGAGCGTATTGAGATAGCGCAGCTGCATCGCCTGAGCGTCGCCTTCCAGGATCGCGGCCGCCTTGTGCAGCCTTTCGGCCGCCTGCAACTCGCCTTCGGCATCGATGACCTTGGCGCGGCGCGACCGTTCCGCCTCGGCCTGCCGGGCGATGGCCCGGATCATGTTGTCGTTCAGGTCGATATGCTTGAGCTCGACATTGGCGACCTTGACGCCCCAGGCGAAGGTCTGCTCGTCCAGGATGCGCTGGATGTCCATGTTCAGGCGCTCGCGCTCGGCCAGCATCTCGTCCAATTCGTGCTGGCCGAGGACCGAGCGCAGGGTGGTCTGGGCCAATTGGCTCGTCGCATCCATGAAGTTCTCGACCTGGATGACCGCCTTCTGCGCGTCGATGACGCGGAAATAGACAACTGCGTTCACCCGGACCGAGACGTTGTCGCGCGAGATCACGTCCTGCTCCGGCACGTCGAGGACGCGCGTCCGCAGATCGACGCGCACCATGGTCTGCAGGACCGGGAGGATCATGATCAGGCCCGGTCCCTTCACCCGCCAGAAGCGGCCCAGCATGAACACCACGGCGCGCTCGTATTCGCGCATCACCCGCAGTCCCGTGAACAGAAGGATGACGGGTAGGAGAATGGCGTAGGTCCAGAACTGTCCGAGCAGCCAATCCATCACGGTGTCCTTGTCCGTCCGGCCCTTCGGGTCACGCGGAGTTGATGCGGCGTTATTTTGCGCTCGCCGGCGCGGAGCCTAGCATGCAGGGCATGGCAAAGCGATGCGCGGGCATGATCGGGATGACGATGGCGGCGGCAATGGCCGTCGGCACGCTCGTCCCGGTGCGGGCAGCCGAGGGGCCGGTCGTCGTCGAACTGTTCACCTCCCAGGGCTGCTATTCCTGCCCGCCGGCAGAGGCTTATCTGCGCGAACTGGCGGTGCGAAGCGATCTGGTGGCGTTGGAGTGGCATGTCGACTACTGGAACGAGCTTGTCTATGGGGCCGCGGGCAAATGGCGCGATCCCTTTTCGGCGCCTGAGTATACCCAACGCCAGATGACCTATGGACGTTCGCTCGGCAGCGGACGGGTCTACACGCCGCAGATGGTGATCGATGGGCGGCTTGAGGCCGTCGGCTCGGATCGCAATGCCGTGGAACGGGCCATGGAGCGTTCCGCGCAGGCTGCGGCCAAGGTGCCCGTCGCCCTCGAACGCGATACAGCCGGCGGCTTGCGGGTCGGCATCGGTACCGGCACGGGCAAGGCGACGGTGCTGCTGGTCCGCTACCTGCGCGAGGCGTCGACCAGCGTCGCGGCCGGCGAGAACAAGGGCAAGGGGCTGCACAGCCGCAACATCGTCACCGGGCTGCGCCGGATCGGTGTCTGGGACGGACAGCCGTTGCAGATGTCCGTTCCCGACCCGAACCTTCAGGCGGGTGAAGGGTGCGCCGTCCTGCTCCAGGGCGATGCGCAGGGCCCCATCCTCGGCGCGCATTACTGCCCGGCAACCGGCGCGTCCTGATCCTCAGCGGCTGTCGAGGACGGCCAGTCCCATGCCCGCCTGCCCGAAGCCGTCGCCGGCATAAAGCATGTAGCGCGCACCGCCCATGTCGAAGACATGCGGATAGGCGATCATGGCGGAATCCCAGCCCGTTCCCCCCGTCCGCAGCCCGGCCAGCCGGTCCCGGCGCCGCCAGGACAGCCCGTCCTCGGATTCCGCATAGCCGAGCCGATAAGGGAAATCCGTGCCCCGATAGCTGAACCACATCCGCCACAGATCCCCGTCGCGCAGCACGCTGGGCCGGGCGATGGCAATCTCGCCCGGATGCTGCCAGCCGATGCAGACGAGGCCGCGGGCGTCCCAGTGGACGCCGTCGAGACTGGTCGCATAGCGGATATCGTACCGTGCCGCCGGCGGCTCGCCTGTCCAGCCGGTGCCGGACAGGTACCACATATGCCAGCTTCGTCCCTCGACCATCACACAGGGCGTTGCGACGAAATACGGGTCGTGCGGTCCCCGGTCCAGCACCGGTCCGGGCACGGCACGGCGGAATGCGACGCCGTCTCGACCGTCGTCGGTGGCCAGCCCGACGGCGTTGCGGAAGGGCACGGTCGTCGGCACGTTCCAGCCGATGTAGTAGAGCCGCCGTTCGCCGCCATGCCGGACGATCCAGGACGGCATGGCGCCGCAATCGTCGAAGGATCCGACCGGTCCCGGTCCCAGAACCGGTTCCTCGGCAAGCGCCAGCACCCGGTCCGGTTCGCGGACGTCGATTTCCAGCCAGGCCGTGTGCGACCGGTTGGCCCCGTCGCGCGGGGAGAACCAGACGCGCAGCCGCCGGTCGTCCAGCGGCTCGCCGAACGGCATCGAGCAATGCGTCCGCATCCAGGGCCGCTGGCCGGCGGCAGCGAAGATGCGGCCGAGTTTCCGCCAGCGCATCAGATGGCGCGCAGCCGGCTGCTGGGAATGCGCGCCGGCTCGGTCGCCTTGCCGGGGAAGACCGTCTCGTCCGGCGCGTCGGCCAGCACCAGCGCGCCGGCACCGACGACGCAGGCCCTGCCCAGCGCGATGTTGTCGCGCAAGGTGGCGTTCACGCCGACGAAGCTGTAGGCGCCGACGGTCACGTTGCCCGAGATCACCGCATGGCTGGCGATGAAGGCGTTATCGCCGATCCGGCTGTGATGGCCGATATGGTTGCCGCTCCAGAGGGTCACATTCTCTCCGATCTCGACGAAGGGCTGGACGGTGTTGTGCTCCATCAGGAACAGGTTCTCGCGTGCGGCGAAACCTTTCCACACCCAGGCGCGGCTGGAAACGTAATGCGCCAGCCGGTACCCCGCCGCTCGCGCGGCCGCGACTTTTTCCGCCCGGTTCCGGTTGATCCGCCCGTACCCCATGGCGACGAACATATCGAACTCGCCGGGCGGGAAGCGTTCGCTCACGGTCTCGAAGGGGACGACCGGCAGCCCCAGATGGCTGTCGCCGGTCTGATGGGCGGCATCCACCGTGAACGCGGCAACGCGATAGGCGCTGTCCTCGCTGAAATAATAATGCGCGACCTCGGCGATGGGGCCGGTGCCGAAGATGACGAGCTTCTGCATGGAGGAACAATACCGCCGCCGGAATGGGCGGTATAGACTGCCGCCATGACCTCCCAGGCAACGCTGGATGCCGCCCGCCGGCTTTACGAGGACGGCCGTGCGGCCGAAGCGATGCTGGCTGTCGCACCCCTCGTCAGGGCGGTTCCTCCCGATCCGGAGGCCCTGCACCTGTTTGCGCTGGCGCTGCATGCGCTGGGCCGCCATGCGGATGCACTGGCGGCGGCCGGCAGGCTTGTGGCGATGGTTCCGGCCGACCCGGTGGTTCTGACCAATGCCGGTGCGATTGCGGCTGCTGCGGGGGACATGGCGGCGGCGGAAGGGTTCTATCGCCGCGCCATCGCTGCCAACCCGCTGCATGTGGATGCGTATAGCAACCTGTCCGTTGTGCTGGAACGGATGCAGCGGTTGCACGAAGCCGAGATGCTGCTGGAGAAGGCGATCATGCTGGCGCCGGGCTCCGTCGCGGCGCATGCCAATCTCGGCAATGTGCTGGCGCGGCTGGCGCGTGCGCCGGAAGCCGTCGGCGCATATGAACAGGCGCTGGAATTGGCACCGGACAATCCGGAGATTCTCAACAATCTGGGCAACGCGTTGCGGGCCTGCGACCGGCTTGCGGATGCCTCTGCCGCCTTCGACCGCGCGATTGCGCTGCGCCCGGACTATGCCGAGGCGCACTACAACCGCGGTCTCGTCCTGGCCGGGCAGAACGCCACGGAGGATGCGGCCGCGGCGATGGACCGTGCGATCGCGCTGAAGGCCGATCCCCGTTTCCGGCTTGCGCGGGCCGGGCTCATGCCCATCGTCGCGCCGTCCGAGACG
>JBFWNZ010000098.1:0-11229 GCA_050250795.1 Alphaproteobacteria bacterium
CGGCGTCGGCGCGTTCCTCGGCTTCTTCGTCTCCATCGGGATCGGCAAGCTGGACCCGCGCATTGGCATGGCGCTGGGCTTCCTGACCTTTGCCGGATCGGGCGCGGTGATGACCCTGCTCGACGTGAACTTCCAGTTCTGGCACCTGCTGGTGACCAGCCTGATGCAGGGCGCATCGGCCGGCATGGTCTGGGTCCCGATGATGGTGATCGCCTTCGGAACGCTCGACCGGCGATGGCTCAACGAAGCCGTCGCGCTGCTGCACCTGTTCCGCTATCTCGGGACCAGCCTGTTCGTGTCCATCGGCGTCACGCTGATCCTGCGCGGATCGACGACCGGGCGCGCCGGGATGACGGAACTCACGACGCCCTACAACGACATCTTCCTGTTCGACCGCCTCACCGGCCTCTACGGGCTCGACACCCTGCGCAACATGGCCGTCCTGTCGCGCGAGATCGACCGACAGGCATTGATGCTCGGCTATCTTCACACCTTCGGCGTCTACACCCTGCTGTGCATGGGCGCGGTCGCTCTGGTCTTTCTGGTGCGCATCCCGAAGAAGCGTGCGGCGTAGCTTAAGCCGCCGTCAGCCGCAGCAACGGCCGCAAGCTGCGGACATCCTCGACCCGCTCCAGGGTATTGACCGCGTCGATCAGCGCCTGTGCTCGCTTTTCGCCCAGCACCGGCCCGATCAACTCCATCGCCACGGTGTCCACCTGCGCCTGCGTCATCGGCTTGGCCGGCGTGCCGAGCAGGGCGTCGGTGCGATGCACCAGCGTCCGGCCGTCGGTCGTCGTCACCTCGACGATGGCGGTGCGGTTCGGCATCAGCTTCTGCAGCTCGTCGTCCAGCACCAGTTCGATCTTCTGCCGGATCGCCAGCACGGCCGGGTCCTTCAGCCGACCGAAATCCTGCGCCGCCGCCATGGTGATGCCGCCGTCGATCAGCGCCACCGACAGGATATGGTGGATGTTGATGTTCGGACTGTTGCGGCCCTGCACGATCACGCCGTCGCGCGCCGGAACGCGGGTGACGATGCGCGCCACATTCTCCGGCCGCAGGCCGTGCGCCTCGCGCAGCGCCATCAGCGATTCCAGGCTGGCATGGGTCGGCGAGCCCACATGCCAGCGCTTGATGTTCGTCTCCATCACCTCGTAGCGCTCGCCCAGCGCATCGACGAACTCGGCCGTGTCCGGATTGTCCGAAAAGGTGTCCTGGAAATTCCAGCGCGTGGCGAACACATCCGGATTGGCGGTAAAGCCGGCATCGACCATGGCCGCCGCCCAATAGCCGTCGCGCGACGGGCAGCCGCCCATGAAGAAGGACTGCTCGACATGCTCGATGTCGTTGTACCAGCTCATCAGGCCGCAGGTCTGCTGCGCGGCATAGGACAGGACGAAGCGCGCCTTCGTCTCGTCGATGCCGGTGAGGATGCCGCAGGCAACCGCCGCACCCCAGAGCTGGCCGAAGGCATGCGGCCCGAAGCCCTTGTCCTCCAGATGCGCCAGACCCAGGCCGGGCACGATCCGGCAGCCGACATCGTAGCCGGCGCAGACGGCGCGGATCAGCGCCTCGCCGCTTGCGCCCTCGCGTTCGGCCATCGCCAGCGCCGCCGGGACGATGGACGCGCCGGGATGCGCGCGCGAGCGGGTATGCACGTCGTCGGATTCCCCGGCCCGCGCGGTCATGCCGTTGGCAAAGGCCGCGATCTCGCCCAGCGCCAGAATATCCGTGCCCGGCACGCAGGCCTGAGGCACGCCGCCATAGTTCCGCACCATCTCGACGGCCAGCGCACCCGGCTTCAGCATGGTGCCCGAAACCATGCAGCCGATCATGTCGAGGATATGCTGCTTCGTCTTTTGATGGACGGCCGGCGGCAGCGGCCGGTCCGCCGCACCCGCGCAGAAGGCGGCGAGCGCCGGCATCACGGTCGGCGTGGAAGGCTTGCTCATGGATGGAACCTTTCCCGGAGGATCGCGGACGCTGTCCGCGATGCTATCCGGGAAAGGGAACGCCGCAAATCGCGAAGGCTACTCGGCCGCCTGCGCCGCGCTGTCCGGTCCGTCGACGACTTCGGTCTTGAAGTTGGCGGGCGAGACGATCTCCAGGATTTCCAGGTCGTCCGAGCAGGCGATCTCGCGATGCCGGATCATCGGCGGCTGCAGGATGCAGTCGCCCTTCTGGATGCGGTGCACGCCCTGGCCCTCATACTCGAATTCGGCCCAGCCGTTCAGCACATAGACGAGTTGGAAATTGCAGTGATGGATGTGCCAGAGCTGCACTTCGTCCGACGATTTCTTGCCGTTGGCACGGATCACATGCGCGACATAGTCGCCCTTCGTGCCCTTCACGATCTCAAGATCGCGATAGTCGAAGATTTCCCGCAGGCCCGGCGTCCATTCGGCATCCGACGCCTTGTTGTGGATGAAGTTCCAATCCTTGGACATGTCCCTCGCTCCTGCATCCTTGTTGCGGCTGTGTTTCGCGCAGTCTAGCACGCGCGTCAGTTCTCCGGGACCAGATAGCGGAACAGGTCCGGCCGCCCCTGCCGCGTCCGGACGCCCTCCGCGATCAGGTCGCCCAGCCGCGCCGCCGTCTCCACCGAATAATGCAGCGGATCCCAATAGTTGCGGTCTTCGCGCGTGATCTCTGACGGGATCATGAAATCGAGGGTATGCGCATTCGGGAACGCCCCGGCGATCGCGGCCAGGCGCTGCTTGCAGACCTCCCATACCGCCGCATCCGCGCTGTTCGGGACCGGCTGGCGGAAATGGTGATAGGGCACCATGACCAGAACCTTAACCGTCCCGGCCGGAAGACGGCGCAGCATATGGGCCATCCGCGGATGCTGGGCAAAGGACCATCCCCGCCGCATCTCGTCCGTCACGATCTCCGGCGGGTCTGCGGGCGGTCGCGGTCCCGGCGCCGCGCCGTGGTACAGCCCGTCCTGCGCCTTGGCGAGGTCGTATTCCGAGGCGGGCGGCAGGAAATCGGTATAGCCGTCGCGGCCATAGCGTACCGGCTGAAGCCCGCTGGCCTGGGCGATCTGGCGCACCGCCTGTTCCACGGCGGTGAAGTTGAACAGGTAGAGGGCGTCGTTCCAGGGATTGCCGTCGTAAAGCCAGGGCGGGAATGGCCGGAAGGTGAGTTCCGGCATCTCCTCCTGGATGCACCACTCCATGTCGATGCCGAAGATCACGACCTTCGGGGCCGGATGGGTATCGACGAACAGGTCGTAGATGCGCATCTGCTCATAGGTCGTGGCGCTGTTCATCGACAGGTTCACGAAATGCGCCTCGAACAGCCGGTCCAATTGCGCCGGGCGCAGCAGCCGCGTCGTCGAGGTGCCGATGATTGCCGAATCGAACGCTGGCCGAACCGCCAGCGCCGGAAATGAAAAGCGCTGGTTGCTGCTGACGGGATAGCGCTCGAACGGCGGCGAAAAGGGCAGCGTGTCATAAGGGTCGGCGATCAGGACGAAGGCGTAGACGAACGCTGCCGCCCCGCCGGCCGCCGCCAGGAACACCCTCCAGAAACGCCGCCACCTGTTCGGTTCGCCCGTCATCCTGTCCCGTCAGAACTGGAAATAGATGAATTCCTGGTTTTGCCCCGCGCCGATCTGGAGCAGCACGAGAACGGCCAGCACCCCCGCCGCCGCCGCGATCCAGGGCCGCGCCTCCAGCCTCTCCAGCGCCAAGTCGTAGGCGCGCGGCGCCAGCAATGCCAGCGCCGCCGCAACCGGCAGTATCCAGGGCTTGTCCAGATCGCGGACGGCGATGTCGAAGCCGCCCAGTCCGCCCATTGCCGCCAGCATTCCACCGGCATCGCCCAGACTCTGGGCCCGGAACGGCACCCAGGCCGCGGTCACGAAGACCAGCGTCAATGCCCATCCGGCAAGCGCGGGCAGGCGCAATCCGGTCTGCCGCCACAGATGCACGGCGGCCAGCCCCAGCCCGTGCAGCGCACCCCACAGCACGAAGGTCCAGGCCGCGCCGTGCCACAAGCCGCCCAGCAGCATCGTCGCCATCAGCGCCGCAAGGGTCCGCGCGGTACCATGCCGGCTGCCGCCCAGCGGAATGTAGAGATAGTCGCGCAGGAAGCGCGACAGCGTCATGTGCCAGCGCTGCCAGAACGCACGCAGCGACGCGGCTCGATAGGGCGAGCGGAAATTCTCGGGCAGCACGAAGCCGAACATCAGTGCCAGCCCGATGGCCATGTCGGAGTAGGCGGAGAAATCGAAATAGATCTGGAGGCCGAAGGCGGCAGCGGCGATCCAGGCCTCCGCGAAGGTCAGCCCGCCATGCGCGGCCTGGAACAACGGGTCGGCGACGCGGGCCAGCCGGTCCGCGACGAACACTTTCTTGCCCAGCCCCAGGACCAGCAGCAGCGCACCGCGCGACAGCCGTTCCGCCGTGCCGTCACGCCAGGGATCGCGGGCGAATTGGGGCACCAGTTCGTTGTGCCGGACGATAGGACCGGCGATGAGCTGGGGAAAGAAGGCGACATACAGCGCATAGTCGCGCAAGCCATAAAGCGGCGCCTGTCCGCGCCGCAGGTCGATCAGGTAGGAGAGCTGCTGGAAGGTGAAGAAGCTGATGCCCAGGGGCAGCACGATGCCCCAGGGATCGTGGGACCATCCGCCGGCATAGGCCGCCGATCCGGCAATGAAATCCGCATATTTGAAGACTGCGAGAATCCCGAGATTCAGGGCGACGCCGGCCGCGATGAGCGCGGAAGCCCCTCTTTCGTCCGCGGCCTTTGCTCCCCACATCCGCACCAGACCCCAGTTCGCCGCGATGGACCCGGCGAGCAGCGGCAGGAAACGGATGTCCCAGTAGCCGTAGAAGGCCATGGACGCCGCCAGCAGCCACCACAGCCTCGCCCGTCCCGGCAGCAGGTAGAAGACGGCGAGCGCGGGCGGCAGGAACAGCAGCAGGAAGGCTTGGCTATGGAACAGCACGGGCGCGTCCGCAGGCGGTTGTCGTCGGAAGGACGGCCGGGGCCGATCCGAGGAAGCGGTTGCGCCCGACCGGCGCGCTGCGATATGGCTCGGGCCTCGGCATGAGGAACCCATGCAGTCGATCACGCGCTACATAACCAAGCAGATTCTCGGTGTCACGATCTTCGTGACCATCGCGCTCTGCTTTGCGATCTGGCTGACCCAGTCGCTGCGCCTGATCGACATGATCCTGAACCGCGGCCTGCCGATCACCACATTCCTGGAACTGGCGATGCTGCTGATGCCCAGCTTCCTGGTGATCGTGGTGCCCATCGCCGCCTTCTGCGCAACGCTGTTCACCTATAACAAGCTGATCACCGACAGCGAGTTGATCGTGATGCGCTCGGCCGGCCTCAGCAGCTTCTCGCTGGCGAAGCCGGGGATCATCGTGGGCGTCGCGGTGATGGCCTTCACCTATCTTCTGACCCTCTACCTGCTGCCGCTCTCCTTCCGGCACTTCAAGGATCTCGAATTCCGGATTCGCAACGACTTCTCCACCGTGTTGCTCCAGGAAGGCATCTTCAACACGCTGGCGAACGGCATCACGGTCTATGTGCGCGAACGCGGCGCCAAGGGGGAATTGCAGGGCATCCTGCTGCACGACAACCGCGACCGCGAGCATCCGGTCACGATGATGGCTGAGCGCGGCGCGCTGGTGCCCACGCCGGAAGGACCGCGCGTTGTGCTGGTCAAGGGCAACCGCCAGCAGGTCAGCCGCGACGGCAGCAAGATGTCGCTGCTGTATTTCGACCGCTACACCGTCGATGTGCAGAAGGCGACAGGCACGACGGAAGACCGCTGGCGCGAGCCGCCGGAGCGCTTCCTGCACGAACTTTTCCATCCCGACGGGACCATCGCCAACGAGGTCTACCGCAACCAGCTTATCGCCGAGGGCCACGCCAGGCTGATCACCCCGGTCCTTCCCCTGACCTATTGCGTGATCGCAATGGCCTTTCTGTTGAGCGGCACCTTCAACCGGCGCGGACATCTGCGGCTTGTGGTCGGCGCCATCGCCGCGCTGACGGCGATCCTCTGCCTCAGCCTCGCGTTCCAGAGCGCCGCCGCACGCTATCCCATCACCATCGTCGGCATGTATCTGAACGCGTTCCTGCCGCTGTTCGGGGGCCTCTATTTCATTTTCTTCCCGCCGCGAACGCGCATTCCTCCGGCGCCGCTGGACGCGGTTCCGGCGGTCGGCTAGGAACCGCCGGCCGGCGTGCAAGCGTCCCAGTCCAGCGTCTTGGACAGTCCGAAAAGCCAGCTGTCGTCGCGATGGGACCAGCGCTGCACCGGCCGCCAGACGCCCTGCTCGCGGCGAAGCAAGGTCGACTCGCCCGGCCGCAAGACCCCGCCGACAAAGCGGTCGGCCTCGTCCGTGCGACAGTAGACCCAGAGAAACACGCCATCGCCGCGCTCCGCGAACGCGGATTCGACGGCCCGCATCTCGCGCAGCGTTCCGAACTGCAGGTCCGGACGGTCCTTGCGCTGCTGGTAAATCAGCATCGCGCCCAGGCTTCCATTGTCCCAGGGGATGAAGCCGATGGCATCGGCCTCCGGTGGCAGGTCGCGCATCAGGTCGTGCGCGACCTCGCGAATCAGCGGCTTGGGCGTCTCCATGTCGTAGCGGATGAGGCCCGCGCCAAGAATGGGGAGCGACAGGGCGAGGACGGGCAGCGCCGCCCCCCAGCGCACGAACAGCCGTTCAAGCCGGTCCCGCTGGCGATAGGCCGCCAGAAGCTGCGCCAGGCCGACCAGCGCCGCGGCCCAGGCGAAGTAGCCGAGATGCGTGTTGAACCGCCAATAGGACTGCGCGCCCGTGCTCGCGGAGCCCTGGAAGTGGCCGATATAGATCAGGATCAGGAACAGCGTGTAGCCGGCGAACGTCCCCGCAGCCAGCAGCGCCAGCCGTCCGAACGGACCCGGCCCGCGGATCAGCGCCCGTGCGGCCGCCAGCACGAGCGCCAGCGTGACCGCCCCGTATCCTGCCTTCTGCAACAGCACCTTGCCCATCGTGGCGAAGATCGCCGGCAGGTTGCCGAACTGCCATTCGGCGAACGGCAGCAGCGTGTTCTCCTTGAGCGGCAGCCCCGTCGCGAGATGCAGACGCCATAAGGCCTGCATCGCCAGCGCCGCCAGCGCCGCCGCCGCCAGCCAGGGCAGCGCGGCGCGCAACCGGATCGCCGGGTCGCGCCATGCGACGACCGCGGCTGCAACGGCCAGCGACAGGCAGAGTGCCAGATTCGCCTGCTTCACATTGACCAGCAGGGCGAGCGTCAGGATCAGTTGCAGCGCATAGCCGCGCGCCGCCGCCTGTCGTGCCAGCGCATCGAGGAACCGCCAGGCGAGGATGCCCGCCACGGCAACGCCGACCGAGGTCGCAAGATCGGGATAGGAATTGAGCGCGATCTTCCGGACGAATACCGGGTTGACCAGGATCGCAAGCAGAATGGCCAGGGCGGCGACACGCCATCCGACCGCATGCTCGTCGCGGCGTCCCGTCCACGCATCGGTGACCAGACGGCCCAAGAGCGCCGCATAGACCAGCAGCAGGATTCCGTTGAACAGAACGACCGCGTTCTCGACGAACAGGCCGGACAGCCGACTGGCGGCATAGAACACGAAGGTCAGGTTGTGGGGAAAACCCGGAAAGAAGGACAGCGAGGGCGGCCCGCTGCCGCCGGGCAGCCGGTCGTTGCGGACGAGATATTCCGCATTCGGCAGCCAGTGGGTGAAACTATCGACCTCCGAAGCGAATTTCGCGGCCAGGACCAGCAGCAGCGGCAGGCCGAGAATCAGGATTCTCCGCAAATCCTGCATCCCGGATACCGCCGACCGCCCGGTCGCCATCAGCCAAAGACCGCCCAACGATGCCGCGACCAGCGGCCAGAACCCATAGCTGAGCGGAAGCCCGGCCATCCCCACCAGGGTCAGGACGAGGGCCAGCACCTGCCAGCCGCAGAACGGCACGGCCGCCGCAAGACCGCGCGCCGTCCCGCTGACCGCGGACAGTCCGACGAGCATCGCCACGGCGAGGGCGACGCCGAGCGCGCCAAGCAGTTGAGCGGGCGTGGGAGGCAGCAGCAAAAGAGCGGACATCTGACCCGGACTCGCAATGGTTTCCGGCGCAGGTACGCGCAATTCCGGTCGAATGCAAGCGACCTTGCCCCTTCCAACCCTTTGAGATTGCGCCTTTCGCGGGTGCGAATTCTTCGGCTTGGCAGCGGTATGTCGCGGCGCTATGGTCCTGCCTTGACGCTCGGATGCTCAGGCTAGCATCGGGGTTGCGTGCGAGCAGGGGAAGGTCGAAACGAATGCGGCGCCTGTCGGTCAGTGCTCTCGCTGTGGTTCTGCTCGCGTCCGTCGGGACGACGCCGAGCCGTGCGGACCCATCGGTTACGGTAATCGCCGCAGGGGCGGCCCTGGTCGCTCTCGCCAATTACGGCCTGGGCACCGCGGACCTCGACGGTGGCCGCGGCTTCGTCGGCGGCGGCGCAGCCATCTTCGACTATCCCGATCAGGACGACATGGCGGCGGAGTTCCGCGCCAGCTATTGGGGGCCGTGGTCGTTCATCAAGATTCGGCCGTTCATGGCCGTCAGCGGAACCAGCGACGGCACCGTCACCGGGTCTCTGGGCCTCCGTCAGGACCTGTTCGTCGGCGAGCATCTGGTGTTTTCCTGGCGGTCTGCGCCGACCCTGTATCTCGACGGCGGCGGCAAGGACCTTGGCAGCGCCGGCGTGCTGCGCAGCGGCATCGAAGTCGCCTATCGCTTCTCCGATGCCTCGCGGCTGACGATGTCCTTCGACCACATGTCGCATGGCGAGCTCTTCGGCGACGAGAATCCCGGCACCGAGACGCTCGGCGTGGATTACGTTCTGCCGCTCAGCTACCTCGTCAACCGGTAGCGCGGCGGACTGTCCTGTTGCGGCACGCGCCGCGCGGACGCAACGGATCATCGCATGAAGGTTGAGGAGACCGGCGCCGCCCCCCTGGCCGAAACGCGGCTCGCGGTCGTATGCCCGATGGCAAACGAGCGGGACACGGCCGTGCGTTTCGTGTCCGAGGTCCTGGCCGTGACGTCGGCGACATTCGGCACGGTCGCGTTCTTCGCCGTTCTCGACCGCGCCAGCCGCGACGGTACCCTTGCCCTGTTACAGGAATTTGCGCGCGGCGAGCCCCGCCTCCAGGTCGTCTGGGCGCCCGAGAACACCTGCGTCGTCGACGCCTATCTGCGCGGCTATCGCGAGGCGATCGACAGCAGCGCGGACTGGATTCTTGAGATCGACGCCGGTTTCAGCCACCGGCCGGACGATTTCCCGCAATTCGTCCAGGCGATGTCGCAAGGCTACGAGGTCGTGTTCGGCAGCCGTTTCTGCCCGGGCGGCCGCATGGAGGATGCACCGATCTCGCGCCGGATATTGAGCCGCGGCGGCACTTGGCTCGTAAACCTGCTGCTGGGCACGCAACTGCACGACATGACCAGCGGCTACGAACTGTTCCAACGCCATGCCCTGGCCGAAATCCTGGCACGCGGCATACAGTCGCGCGGCCATTTCTTTCAGACCGAGATCAAGGTGCATGCGCGTAACATGCGGATAACGGAGGTGCCGATCCGTTATCGGTCGCCGTCCGCCAGCGTCAGCCGCGGCGTCGTGGCCGATGCCCTGTCGCGGCTCGGCACGCTGTTCCGCCAGCGTCTTGCCGGCACGCTCTAACCCGGAACCCGCAGCATGCCTGACGCCGTCGACAGCATCGTCGTGACCTCGATCAACCTGCCGACGCCCGCCATGCAGGCATTGGCGGCGGGCAGCGTGCCGCGCGGCATCGCCTTCATCGTCGTCGGCGACACCAAAAGCCCGCCCGACTTCGCGCTGGACGGCGCGTGTTTCCTGGACATGGCGGCACAGCATGCAACCGGCTTCCGTCTGGCAGGGCTCTGCCCGACGCGGCACTACGCCCGCAAGAATATCGGTTATCTGTGCAGCATCCGCGACGGCGCGCGGGTGATCCGGGAAACCGACGACGACAACATCCCGCTCGACAGCTTCTTCGCACCCGCCGAACGGCATCGCCGCGTCGCCCATCTGACGCAGGCCGGCTGGGCGAATGCCTATGCCTATTTCAGCGAGGCCCGGATATGGCCCCGCGGCCTGCCGCTCGATGCGGTCGCTCAGCAGCCCCAGCCCTTCGAAACGCTGCCCGTGACGACGGTCGACTGTCCGATCCAGCAGGGCCTTGCCGACGACAATCCCGATGTCGATGCCGTCTACCGGCTGCTCTTCCCGCTGCCGCAGCGATTCCGGGCGGACCGGCAACTGGCCCTGGGGACGGGCGCATGGTGCCCCTTCAACAGCCAGAACACAACCTGGTGGCCTCCGGCCTTTCCGCTGCTGTACCTGCCGGCCCATTGCTCGTTCCGCATGACGGATATCTGGCGCAGCTTCGTGGCGCAGCGCGTCGCCTGGGCCAATGGCTGGAGCATCCTGTTCCATGAAGCGACGGTCTGGCAGGACCGCAACGAGCACGATCTGATGGCGGATTTCCGGCAGGAAGTGCCGGGCTATCTGAACAACCGCGCCATCGCCGACACGCTGTCTGCGCTCGATCTCGACCCCGGCGAAGCGGCGATCGGAGAGAACATGCGCCGCTGTTACAGCAGCCTCGTGACGCTCGGCGTCCTCCCCTCCGAAGAACTGTCGCTGCTCGGTGCCTGGCTGGACGACCTCGCCGGAATCGGCATCCCAACCCCCCGTCCCTAGCGGTCCGTCCCAGCGGCGCATACGACATCTATGCGGCCGCTGAAAGGTGCCGTCCCGACCTCGGATACAACATTCGATTGCGGGAGAATTTCTTTTGTTTTCATGGCGATCCAGTTTATTACTCTGACAAAGAATAACCGTAAGCACAGGGTGAGCATTGCCATGATGCGGCTGCTGAAGTCTTGCAGCATCGATGCAAAATCCGCGAGGCGGCGTCTGTCCCGGCAGCGCCGCGCCGACGGCAGCCGTTGACCCGACGCCGCCGAGGGACCGCGCTTGCGCCTTTCGAACACATTGTCGGCCTATCTTGCACGCCAGTATGTGTTCTGGATCGGCAGCGTGTTTTTCGGCCTGATTTCCGTGGCCCTCGTGTTCGACGTCGTGGAAATGCTGCGCCGCGGCTCCGGCAAGCAGGATGCCAGCGTCGGGATTCTGGTCCAGATGAGCTTTCTCAAGCTGCCGCATCTGGTC
>JBFWNZ010000099.1:0-11154 GCA_050250795.1 Alphaproteobacteria bacterium
ATGCCCGAACTCGACGATCACCGGCCGGTTCCTCCCGGCGGTTCCTCGGCATGCTTCCAGCGCCCGGCCCGCTTCAACGCGTCCGCCACCTCGGGCGGCATATAGGTCTCATCATGCTTGGCGAGCACTTCCGCCGCCCGAAAACCGCCCTCGGGCAGGAAGCTGCCCTCCACCACCACGCCCTGCCCCTCGCGGAACAAATCCGGCAGAAGTCCGGTATAGACCACATCGACCGAATGCTTCATGTCGGTGACGGTGAAGCGCGTGGAAATGCCGTCCGGCTGCGGCCGGACGCTGCCCTCAGCGACCAGCCCGCCCAGGCGCAGCCGGCGGCCCGGCTCCATCTGCCGGGATTGCAGGTCGCTGGGGCTGTAGAAAAAGACAACGCTGTCCTCGAACGCCGTCAGCACAAGCGCCACCGCGATGCCCACCATGGTCAGCGCGGCCAGCAGTATATAGAGCCGCCGGCGCTTGCGCGTGGCGGCGCGCGAGACGGGGCCGCTCATTCCAGGCCCTCGCCCTGATCCTCGGAATGGCCGCGCCGCGCGGCCCGCAGCGCGTCCAGCATGCGTTCGCGCCGGCGCAGGCTGCGCAGCGAAACCGCCAGCATCCCGACCAGCACCAGGGTGGCGATGCCATAGGCCGGCCAGACGAAGGCGGCATATCCGCCCATGGCGAGGAACCCGGACAAATCCGCCACGCTCAGTCTCCGGCTCCGCCGGCCTGCATCGCCAGCAGGTTGCGGATTTTCGCCGCCGCGATCTCGCTGCGCATCCGCACGATCAGCAGCGCGGCATAGAACAGGGTGAAGCCCAGCGCCATCAGCAGCAGCGGCCACAGCATCGAGGGATGGATCGCGGGCGCGTCGAGACGCATCACGCTCGCCGGCTGGTGCAGCGTGTTCCACCAGTCGACCGAGAACTTGATGACCGGCAGGTTCACCGCCCCGACGACCGCCAGCACGGCGGCCGAGCGCTCGCCGCGGCCGGGATCGTCGAAGGCATTGAGCAGCGCCATGTAACCCAGATACAGGAAGAACAGGATCAGCACCGAGGTCAGCCTCGCGTCCCAGACCCACCATGTGCCCCACATCGGCTTGCCCCAGAGCGAGCCGGTGACGAGACAGATCAGGGTGAACGCCGCGCCGATCGGCGCCCCCGCCCGCGCCGCCAGCGCCGCTAGCGGGTGGCGCCATACCAGGGCCGCCGCGCTCGCCACCGCCATGCCGGCATAGGCGAACAGCGCCATCCAGGCCGACGGCACATGCACATACATGATGCGCACCGTGTCGCCCTGCTGATAGTCGGGCGGCGACAGCAACAGGCCCTGGACAAGCGCGATGCCGATGCAGACGGCCGCACCCGCCGCCAGCCAGGGCAGCAGGGGGTTGGCGATCTTCAGGAAGCGGGTCGGATTGGCGTAGCGATGCATCGCGCCTGACGCTCCTGCACGGGCTGTTAAGGCCCCGCCCGGTCGCGCAAACCGGCGCCGGGCGGCCGCGGCCCTTGTCGGGCGGCCCCTATATAGACGGAGGGCCACCCGCCGCACCAAGCGAATCTTGGTCGCACCCCCGCCGCCGCACCGGCTGCCGCTTCACAAGCCCCGAACCGCGTGATAGCTGGAGCGACCCTTTCGGAGGGCTTGAGGATGACCGAAGCACCCGCCACGCCGCACCGCCGGCACAGCGCGATGCTGGTTCTCACCGCCGGCGCGGGCATCGTCCTGATGACCTTCGGCGTGCGCAACGGTTTCGGCCTGTTCATGCAGCCGGTCTCGGCCGAACTCGGCTGGGCACGCGAAATCTTCGCCTTCGCCATCGCGATCCAGAACCTGGTCTGGGGGCTGGCGCAGCCGCTGGCCGGCATGATCGCGGACCGCTATGGCGCCGCCCGCGTGATCGCGGCCGGCGGCATCGCCTATGCGGCCGGCCTCGTGCTGATGTCGCGGGCCTCGACGCCGCTGGACGCGGACCTCTCCATCGGCGTGCTGGTCGGGCTTGGCATGGCGGGCGCCGGCCTGTCGGTCGTGCTGTCGGCGGTGGCGCGGGCCGTGCCCGAGGCGCAGCGCAGCAAGGCGCTGGGCATCGTCACTGCCGCCGGGTCGCTCGGCCAGTTCCTGATGGTGCCGCTGGGCCAGTCCTTTCTTGTCGCCTATGGCTGGCCGACGGCATTACTGCTGCTAGCGGTCGCGATGCTGTCGGTCCTTGCGATGGCGCCCGCGCTCGCCGGACGGCCCGAAGCCGCAGCCGACGCCGAACCGCAGACGCTGCGGCAGGCGCTGGCCGAGGCGCATCGCCATCCCGGCTACCTGCTGCTGATCGGCGGCTTCTTCGTCTGCGGATTCCATCTGGTGTTCATCGCGACGCATCTGCCGGCCTTCGTCGTCGATCACGGCCTGCCGGCGGAAATCGGCGCCTGGGCGATGGCGCTGGTCGGGCTGTTCAACGTGATCGGCTCGGTCGCGGCCGGCGCGCTGGGCACGCGACGGTCCAAGAAGTCGCTGCTCAGCCTGCTTTATCTCGCGCGCGCCGCCGTCATCCTGATCTTCGTGCTGCTGCCGGTCAGCGCCGCCAGCGTGCTGGCCTTCGCCGCGGCAATGGGGCTGCTCTGGCTCAGTACGGTGCCGCTGACCTCGGGTCTGGTCGCGCAGATATTCGGCACCCGCTACATGGCCACCCTGTTCGGCATCGTCTTCCTCAGCCACCAGATCGGCAGCTTCCTGGGCGCGTGGCTGGGCGGCGTGGTGTTCGACGCCACCGGCTCCTACGACCTCGTCTGGTGGGTTTCGGTGGCGCTCGGCATCTTTGCCGCGCTGATGCACTGGCCGATCGACGAGCGCCCCGTCGCCCGGCTCGCAAAAGCGGGATAGACTGCGCCGCCCGCCTCCCGCCAGGACATCCCCGATGGCCGACGCCGCCACCGACCGCCGCAGTCTCACCCCCTTCCTGATGGTACTCGCCGCCGGCTGCACGATCATGGTGATTGTCTACGGCATCCGCACCAGCTTCGGCCTGTTCATGCAGCCGATCTCCGCCGGATTCGGCTGGGGCCGCGAAGCCTTCGCGCTGGCTATCGCGATCCAGAATCTGGTCTGGGGCGTCACCCAGCCCTTCTCGGGTGCATTGGCCGACCGCTACGGCTCGGGCCGGGTGATGGCGGCGGGTGCCACGCTGTTCGCCATCGGCATCTTCGCCATGTCGATGGTGACGACGCCGCTGGGTGCGCAGATGTCCATCGGCGTGGTCGTCGGGCTGGGCCTCTCGGGCACCGGGTTCGCCGCGGTGCAGTCGGCCATCGGCAAGGCGGCCCCCGAACGCTGGCGGGCGCTGGCGCTGGGAATCGGCGGGGCGGCGGGCTCCTTCGGGCAGTTCGTCCTGGTCCCGCTCGGCCAGTCCTTCATCGAGGCCTATGGCTGGCAGTCGGTGCTGACGATGTATGCCGCCGCGCTGCTGCTGATCGTGCCGATGACCGCCGCCATCCGGCGCAACGCCGTGCAGGCGGCGGCCGGACCGGCGCAGACCATGCGCGAGGCGCTGAGCGAGGCGCGGGCGCATCTGGGGTACCGCTTCCTGATCGCGGGCTTCTTCGTCTGCGGCTTCCACGTCACCTTCATGGCGACCCACCTGCCGGCCTATGTCGTGGACAAGGGCCTGTCGCCGCATGTCGGCGCCTGGGCCATCGGGCTGGTCGGGCTGTTCAACATCTTCGGCAGCCTGCTGGCCGGCATCCTGGGCAGCCGGCTCAGCAAGAAATACCTGCTGAGCTTCCTGTACATGGCGCGCGCGACGGTCATCACGATCTTCGTGCTGACGCCGATCTCGGAACTGTCCGTCCTGGTCTTCGCCGCCACCATGGGGCTGCTCTGGCTCAGCACGGTGCCGCTGACCACGGCGCTGGTCGCCCAGATATTCGGCACGCGCTACCTGTCCACGCTGTTCGGCATCGTGTTCATGAGCCACCAGTTCGGCAGCTTCGCCGGCGCCTGGGCCGGCGGCTTCGTGTTCGACGCCACCGGCTCCTACACGCTGATGTGGTGGATCGCAGTGGCGCTGGGCGTGCTGTCCTCCGCCCTGCACTGGCCCATCGACGAGCGCCCCGTCGCGCGCCCTGCCCCCGCCTGACCGGTCAGGACTGCGCCTGGCGCAGCGCTGCTGCCGCCGCCACCGGCGCCAGCGGCAATGCCGCGGCCAGCAAGGCCCCCAGCAGCAGCAGATGCGGCCGGGCGCCCGTGCCCATGACCGCCGCATCGACCGCCGCGACGCCGAAGACCAGCACCGGGATCAGCAGCGGCAGCACGAGCAGCGGGACAAGCACCCCGCCGCGCCGTGCACCGACCGTCAGCGCCGCCCCGACGGCGCCCAGCAGGCTCATCGCCGGGGTGCCCAGCAGCATCGCCGCCAGCAGCGCCCCATAGCCCGCCGCCGGCAGGTGCAGCAGCAATGCCAGCACCGGCGAGGCCAGGATCAGCGGCAGGCCGGTCGTGAGCCAGTGCGCCGCCGTCTTGGCCAGCACCGTCATCTCCAGCGGCACCGGCGCCAGCAGCAGCAGATCGAGCGAGCCGTCCTCATGGTCGTGCTGGAACAGGCGGTCGAGCGACAGCATGGCCGCAAGCAGGGCCGTCACCCAGATCACCCCGGCGGCGACGCGGGCCAGCACGCCCGGCTCCGGTCCCAGGCCGAAGGGAAACAGCACCACGGCCAGCACGAAGAACCCGACGACCGTCAGCGCGTCGGCGGCATGCCGCAGCGCCAGCCACAATTCCCGCTGCAGCAATGCCGCGAACCCCGTCATGGCCGCGGCCCCGCAGGACGGTCGAGGACCAGCATGCCGGCATCGGCAAGATCGAGATCCAGATGCGTCGACAGGGCGACCATCCCGCCTGCCGCGCGATGGGCGGCGATGGCGGCGGCCAGCCTTGCCGTCGAGGCGTCGTCCAGGCTGGCCGTGGGTTCGTCCAGCAGCCACAAGGCCGCGGGCCGCGTGACAAGCCGCGCCAGCGCAAGCCGGCGCCGCTGTCCGGCGGAGAGATAGCGGCAGGGCAGCCCGGCCAGCGCCTCAAGCTCGAAGGCGGTCAAGGCATCGGAAACCCGATCCTCGGCGGTGCGCTGGGCATCGGTGACCCCAAACAGCGCCAGCAATCCGGGCTCCGGCGCGAGCCGCGCCCAGAACCGCAAGTCCTCGGTAACGGTCAGGACCGGTTTCACCGCATCCAGATGCCCGGCATAGGCGACGGCCGACCGGCGGTCGCCGGCATCCAGCGCGGCCGGCGCGCCGGTCCAGGACAGGCTGCCCGCAGCGGGACGCAGCAGGCCGGCCATCAGCCGCAGCAGGCTGGACTTGCCGCTGCCGTTGGGACCGCGCAGCACCAGCGCCCCACCCGGCGCCAGGGCAAATCCCAGCCCGTCGAACACGACCCGTCCGCCGCGTTCGCAACGCAGCCGGTCGCCGAGATATCGGGGAGCGGTCATCGGTTCGGTCCCGGCCTCGCCATGGGTCGAGGGTGATTTAGCAGTGCCGGAGCCTAAAAGAAAAGGCGGCCACCAGGGGTGGGCTGGTGGCCGCCGAGGTCGTGTACGGCCTAGGGGTAAGGCCGTCAGTGGAGGCTGTCAGGGTAGCCTCGTCTGAGAGGGGAGGTCTCAGTAACGATATAGATAGGGGGCGAAAATGGCGGGTAAAGGCCCGAATTAGGGCAATTTCAAGGCAGACGAGCCCGCAGGAATGCTGGCCTCTGCGCTTGATTTTGGATCGCTGGGGCCGCTAACAAACCCCATGCTGCTCCGTTCCGAGGATTGCCGTTTCACCGTCGCCGGCCGCCACCTCGCGGCCCGCCGCCTGTTCCCTGCCGCCCCGGCCCCCGTGGACGCGCCGACCCTCGTCTTCCTGCATGAGGGGCTTGGCGCCATGACGATGTGGCGCGACTTCCCGGCGCAGCTTGTCGGCCGCACCGGCCTGCCGGGCCTGATGTACGACCGGATGGGCCACGGGCTCTCCGACCCGATGGACGGGCCCCGGCGCATGGGCTACCTCGACCGCGAGGCGGGGGCGTTCCTGCCCGGCCTTCTGGCCGCGGCCGGGGTCGCACGGCCGATCCTGGTCGGCCACTCGGACGGCGGCACCATCGCGCTGCTCTATGCCGCCATGCATCCCGCGGCCGGCGTCGTCAGCATGGCGGCGCATGTGTTCATCGACGCGGTGTCGCTCGCCGGGCTGCGGACGGCCCGCCGCGCCTGGGAAACGGGCGATCTCAAGGCGCGGCTGGCCCGCCACCATGGCGACAAGACCGCCGCGATGTTCCTCGCCTGGAACGATCTGTGGCTGACGCCCCGCTTTGCGTCCTGGCAGATGCTCGACCGCCTGCCCTTCATCGACTGCCCGGTGCTTGCGATGCAGGGCGCCGAGGACGAATACGGCCTGCCGTCGCAGATCGAGGCGATCCGCGACGGCGTATCCGGCCCGGCACAGGCGCTGCTGCTGCCGGACTGCGCGCATATCCCGCATCTCCAGGCACCGGCGGCGGCGCTGGACGCCATCGCCGCCTTCGTGGAAACCCTCCGCTAGTCCAGCATCTCGCTGCCCGGCACGATGCCCTTGGGCAGCGACGCGCAATATTCCGCGATGGCGCCGGGCCGCGTGAACCAGACGCGGTCGGCATGGCGGTGGTTCACCACATGCTCAAGAATCATCCGCAAATATTTGAAACGGAATGGCGTTCCCATAATGAAGGTATGCAGCGGCAGGGCCATCACCATCGGCCGCTCCGCCGAGAAGGCCAGCAATTCGTCGAACTGGTCCACCGCCATCCGATAGAACTGCTCGGCCGTATGGCGGCGGTTCAGCATGGCCGGGGAATCGTTGATCTCGGAGTGATAGGGCACCGACAGGATCGGCCCGGCGCGCGTCTGCATCCAGAAGGGCTGGTCGTCGGCCGGCCAGTCCATGACATAGCGATAGCCCGCTTCCTTGAGCAGGTCCGGCGTCACCCGGCTCTCGGAAATCCAGGGCCCCATCCAGCCGGTCGGCGGCGTTCCCTCATGGCGGCGGATGACCTCCGTCGCCTCGCGGATCAGCGCCGCCTCGCCGGCCTCGTCGTAATCCGCCTGCCGCTCGGAATTCGTGCGGCCATGCCCCACGATCTCGTCGCCGCGCGCGCGTAACCGCTCGGGAATCTGCGGCGCGTAGTCGTAGACGGCGGTGTTCATCAGGTGACAGGCCGGAAGGCCCAGCCGGTCGAGCAGGTCGAGAATGCGCCAGACACCCACCCGCAGGCCATAATCGCGCCAGGCGTAGTGGCGGACATCGGGCACCGGGCCGGGCTCGGTCGAGACATGGCCCATCCCCTCGCCGAAGCGGAAATGCTCGATGTTCAGGCAGATATGGAAGGCGAGCCGCTTGCCGCCCGGCCAGTCGTAGTCGGGCCGTTCCGTGATCGGCGAATAGGCAAAGCGGTCGTGATAGGGCGTCAGCATCGGCGGCGGTCTCCCCGGCTTTTCTGATCTTGCGCCCGCATGCTCGCGCGCGCGGCGATGGCTGGCAAGCCGGGTCGATTCGCACAATGCTGGCAACGCTTCAAATCCGCCGAAAATGGGTATATGACGGGCGCCACGCCCAGCAGCGGGGCGAATCGCATTACGGGCCGCAGCATCGCGCGCGACGACGCCGGCCCCAAGCCAGCGGGAGAGGGATCGTGACGGGTATCGGCCATGACAGCCTGAAGACGCGCCGGACGCTTGAAGCCGGCGGCAAGCGCTATGACTATTACAGCCTGCCCGCCGCGGCCGAGGCCCTGGGGGTGGATGTGTCTTCCCTGCCCTTCTCGCTGAAGGTGCTGCTGGAAAACATGCTGCGCTTCGAGGACGGCCGCACCGTGACGGTCGAGCATGTCCGCGCCTTCGCCGACTGGCTGAAGGACCGCACCAGCACCGCCGAGATCGCCTATCGCCCGGCGCGGGTGCTGATGCAGGACTTCACCGGCGTTCCCGCCGTCGCCGATTTGGCGGCGATGCGCGACGCGATGGCGGCGCTGGGCGGCGATCCGCAGAAGATCAACCCGCTGTCGCCGGTCGACCTCGTCATCGATCATTCGGTCAGTGTGGACGTGTTCGCCGACCCGGATGCCTTCAAGCGCAATGTCGAGCTTGAGTTCGAACGCAACCGCGAGCGCTACACCTTCCTCCGCTGGGGCCAGACGGCGTTCAACAATTTCCGCGTCGTGCCGCCGGGCACCGGCATCTGCCATCAGGTGAACTTGGAGTATCTCGCCCGCGTGACCTGGACGAGCGAGGACCCGAACGGCAAGACGGTCGCCTATCCCGACACGGTCGTCGGCACCGACAGCCACACCACGATGATCAACGGCCTGGGCGTGCTCGGCTGGGGCGTCGGCGGCATCGAGGCCGAGGCCGGCATGCTGGGCCAGCCGGTCTCCATGGTGATCCCGGACGTCGTCGGCTTCGAGCTGACCGGCGCGCCGGCCGAGGGCGTGACCGCGACCGACGTCGTGCTGACGGTCGTGCAGATGCTGCGCAAGAAGGGTGTGGTGCAGAAGTTCGTCGAGTTCTACGGCGCGGGCGTCGCGCATCTGGGGCTCGCCGACCGTGCCACCATCGCCAACATGACGCCGGAATTCGGCGCCACCTGCGGCATCTTCCCGATCGACGAGGAGACGATCCGCTTCATGCGCTTTACCGGCCGCGACGACGCCCAGGTGGCGCTGACCGAGGCCTATGCCAAGGCGCAGGGCATGTGGCGCGGCAAGGACTGGGCGCCGGTGTTCTCGGATACCCTGTCGCTCGACCTGTCGACCGTCGAGCCGTCGCTGGCCGGCCCGAAGCGGCCGCAGGACCGGGTCGCGCTGTCCGGCGTCGCGGAATCCGCCACCAAGGCGCTCGCCGACCTGGCGGCGATCGCCGGCAATTCCGGCGCGGCCGATCGCAGCGCCCCCGTCGCCGGTGCCGACTATGCGGTCAGCGACGCCGATGTGGTGATCGCGGCGATCACGAGCTGCACCAACACCTCCAATCCGAGCGTGCTGGTCGCGGCCGGCCTCGTCGCGAAGAAGGCGAACGAGCGCGGCCTGAAGGCGAAGCCCTGGGTCAAGACCAGCTTCGCCCCCGGCAGCCAGGTGGTGAGCGACTACATGGAGGCCGCCGGCCTGCAGACGCATCTCGACGCCGTGGGCTTCGGCCTCGTCGGCTATGGCTGCACCACCTGCATCGGCAACTCCGGCCCCCTGCCCGAGCCGATCCACAACGCCATCGAAGAGAACGACCTCGCGGTCGCGGCCGTCCTGTCCGGCAACCGCAACTTCGAAGGCCGCGTGCATCCGCTGACCAAGCTGAACTATCTCGCTTCGCCGCCGCTGGTCGTCGCTTATGCCATCGCCGGCACGCTGAAGAAGAATCTGGTCACCGAGCCGCTGGGCCAGGACCAGAACGGCAAGGATGTCTTCCTGAAGGACATCTGGCCGAGCAATCGCGAGGTTCGCGAGACCCTGGAAGCGTCCCTGACGCCGCAGATGTTCCGCAGCCGCTATGCCGACGTGGCCGAAGGCCCGGCCCCGTGGCGCCAGATCCAGGTCCGCGAGAGCGAGACCTACAACTGGGATGCCGGCTCGACCTATGTCCAGCAGCCGCCCTTCTTCGACGGCATGACCATGGAGCTGCCGCCGGTGCACGATGTGCGCGGCGCGCGCATCCTCGCCATGCTGGCCGACAGCGTGACCACCGACCACATCTCGCCCGCGGGCTCGATCAAGAAGGACAGCCCGGCCGCCGACTTCCTGATGGAGCATCAGGTACGGCCGCAGGACTTCAACGTTCTGGGCGCGCGGCGCGGCAACCACAACGTCATGGCGCGGGCCACCTTTGCCAATATCCGCATCCGCAACGAAGTTGCCGCGGGAACCGAGGGCGGCGTGACAAAGCACTATCCGAGCGGCGACATCCTGCCGATGTTCACGGCGGCCGAGCGCTATGCCCGCGAGGGCGTGCCGCTGGTGATTTTCGCCGGCAAGGAATACGGCACCGGCTCGTCGCGCGACTGGGCCGCGAAGGGTCCGCGGCTGCTGGGCGTGCAGGCGGTGGTGTCGGAAAGCTTCGAGCGCATCCATCGCTCGAACCTGGTCGGCATGGGCGTCCTGCCGCTGGAGTTCAAGCCGGGCACCACGCGCCAGACGCTGGGCCTGAAGGGCGACGAGATCGTCGACATCACGGGCGTCGAGGCCGGCATCAAGCCGCGCATGGACGTGACCTGCACCATCCGCCGCGCGGATGGCAGCGTCGAGACCCTGCCGCTGACCTGCCGGATCGACACGCTGGACGAGGTCGAATACTACCGGCATGGCGGCATCCTGCAGTATGTGCTGCGCAACCTGATCCAGGCGGCCAAGGCCGCCTGATCGGGCCACCCGACCGGGGTGGGGACAGTCACCGACCTGTGAATTGTCGCGAGCGGGGACGGGAGCATAAGGTGCCGATGTGATGCTCACGCCCCGCCACGCCCCTCGGCCATGCCCCGGTTTCCGCCGTCTTGCGGCGGCAGTGCTGGTGCTGGCGGGATTCGCGGCGGGCCCGGCAGAGGCCGCCGAGACCGCCCCGCCGGCGGTGGTGGTCGAGTTGTTCACCAGCCAGGGATGCTCGACCTGCCCGCCGGCCGACGCGTTCCTGGCGGAACTCTCCCGTCGGCCGGATATCGTTGCCCTGGAGTTCCATGTCGGCCTGTGGGATTTCCTGGGATGGAACGACCCGCTGGCCAAGGCGGAGTTCTCCGAACGGCAGCACGGCTATCTCGCCGCCATGGGCGGCCGATACCCCTATACCCCGCAGATGGTCATCGGCGGCCGCCGGCATGAGATCGGCTCCAACCGCGACCGGGTGGAACAGGCCATCCTGGCCGTGCAGGCCAGCCTGACCGCACAGCCTGACATCGCGGTCCGGCGGCTCGATTCCGGACATTTGCAGATCGATATCGGGGCCGCTGCCGCCAAGGACGCTTACGATCTCGTTCTCGTCGCCTACGATTCCCGCTACGAGACCGATGTCGAGAACGGGCGCAACAAGGGCCGCCGTCTCGTCAACACCCACGTCGTCCGCTCACTCGAACGGATTGGCAGCTGGTCCGGCAGCGCCGTCTCCGTGACCGTACCCATGCCGCGAGT
>JBFWNZ010000100.1:0-4924 GCA_050250795.1 Alphaproteobacteria bacterium
CAGAGATCGTGATCGACAGAATCTCTTCGGACCCGTCGATATCCAGCGCTTCCGTCGAGATGCTCAGCGGAATCGACGCGTCCTCGTCGCCCGTCGCATCCGACACCGACAAGTCCGGCGTCTCCGCGTCCGGATGCACAATCACATCCAGCGTTTCCGTCACCGATTCCGTGTCGCCCGTCAGGGTTTCCGTCGAGGTCGCCGTCACCGTCAGCTGGAAGTCGTCCGCCGAATCCGCGGGCGGCGTCACCGTCAGCCCCGAAAGCTGCGCCTGCGTCAGGGTCCAGGTGCCCGGCGACGTCTCCGTCCCCGCAGACAGCGTCGCACCCGCAGGCACTCCGCTGATCGTGATCGATAGCGTCTCCGAACCGTCCAGGTCCGTCAGCGTCGCCGACACATTCAACGTGATCGCCGAGTCCTCAAGGCCTTCCGCGTCGTTTACATCCAGTTCCGGGGCATACGCATCGAGGTCCACCGGGCCATCCGGACCGTTGATCTCGACCTCCTCCCAATCCTGGACCGTGATCCCCAGCGCCTCGAAGGTCGCGGTGGCTCCGGAGTCCGTGTTGGGATCGGCGTTCTCCGCAATGAACTCGCGCAACGCGAGCAGATCGTCGACCACCGCAGGATCGGAAAGCTGCGCTGCGGTCAGATTGACAACCAGTTTGTCGGTGCCGAGACCGCCATCGTAGAAGTCGCCGGAATCCGTCTCGCCGACATTGAAAATGCCGACGTCGTTGTCGTCGCCGCCGAGAAGGATGTCGTCGCCCGCACCGCCGTCGAGCGTATCGACCCCGGCGCCGCCGGACAGGAAGTCGCCGCCATCGTTGCCATAGACGATGTCATCGCCCGCTTCTCCGTAGAGAACATCGGGGTCAAGACCGCCCTGAAGAATGTCATTGCCTTCGCCACCGAACAACTGATCGCTGCCGGCGCCGCCAAACAACGAGTCGTTGCCGCCATCGCCGAAGATGATGTCGTCGAGACCGCCGCCATAGACGGTGTCGTTGCCCGCGTCGGCGTGGAAACCGCCAAGCCCGGCCAGCACGTCCAGATCGATGCCGGCGGCATCGGCCGCTGCCTGGTCATCGGGCAGGAAGACGATATCGCCGCTATCGGTCCCCTCCGCCTCCGGGAAGCCGCCCGAGCCACGATACTGCGTGCCGTCGACATATCCGCCGGCGACGACGCTGCCGTCGTTGAAATCGACGCTGTCGGCACCCGAGGTGAACAGCGGCTGCGGCCCCGACGGCACTTGAGGCTGGGGAGAGGGGGCAGGGGCCGGATCGGGGCTGGGATTGGGGTTCGGCTGGGGCGAACCGCCACCGCCGCCCCCACCGCCGCCGCCACCGCCACCGCCACCCGTGCTCAGCGGCGCGCTGGGCGACAGGCCGGGCACACCGCTGCCCAACGGGCTGGAATCGATATCGCCCAACCCACGGTTCGTGATCGGGCGCACATCCGTCTGGCCGGCGGCCGTTTCCACGCCTTCCAGCGTATCGGCCAGCCCTTCGATGTTTCCGGCGAGATCGAGCAGTTCCTGCGCCATGATGACGCTGCCGTCCGGCAGCAGGAATACGGGGGGCGCATCGGAAAAGGCCGCGGGAACCAGGGACACGATCGTGATCTGAGCCCCGTCGGCGAAGCTCAGCGTAACGTCGCTCTCGGATTGAATAACCTCCGCCGTCGAGAGGTCGAAGGTGACACGCACCTGCTGGCCCGGGGGCAGCTCAAGCGTCGTCGTCTGCCCTGCCTCAGGCTTGTTCAGGGTCACCACGCCGTCAGGGGTCTCGGTCGTCTGCCCTTCCGGCCCGCCCGGCCGGTCCGAGGGGCCCGTGCCGTCGCCGAAATTAGAGATCGCGCCCGCGATGTTCAGCAACTCCGGCGCCGGCATGACGGAACCGTCGGCCAGGAGAAGATTCGGAGGAAGGTTACCCCCTGCAGCGGTCACGAAGTTCTGCAGGACGAGAGTGCCGCCGTCCTCGAAGGTAAGAACGACATTGTTGCCGTCCTGCGTGACCTGGACCGTGCTCAGGTCGAAGCCGAACGCCAGCGGCGTTCCTTCGGTTACCTGGACCTGGACCGTCTGTCCGCCGTCCGGCGCATTGACGATGAGGGGGCCTTGGGCAAGTTGCGCCCCATCGCCGCCATCCTGACCGAATATCTCGCCGCCGCTTCCGGCTCCGGTCACGGTAAGGTCATCCGTGTCGCCACTGCCCTGCGGGGATTTCGGGTCTTCCGCCATCGCTCTTCTCCTTAGCCCTGCCCGACCGATTCCATACCCCGCCCCTGCGCGGAGATATGGCCGTCGGGCCGGAATGCCTGTGGCCGCGCCACGGCAAAGTCGTCGTTCGTTCCCGCTCGCGGATGCAGAATGCAAATCGACCGGCTGCAGACAGATGCTGCACCGGTGCCAAACTTTGCGTCTTCGTATACGAGAACGGGCATAACTGATGTTCCGGCCGGTACTAGGCCCGCTCGATCCCAGCCTTTATTCTTGCGCGCTCGGCCAGGGAACGGAGCAAAGCCTCAAGCTCCCTGAAAACATGACGCGAAATTATCTAAAATGCAAATTAAATGTTCTCGAACGGGTGGGCCACCCCTGCGAGCACGCTGTATCTATATCCGGGCGGTGAGGATGTGATTATCCCACAACCCCTTGTCCAGGAACGGCGATTCCATCGCTTCTAAAGCGCCTGTCCCGGCGTCGGCGCGGAATACGCCGCCTTGGCCGCTGCTCAGCAGAAACTCTCCCGGCCTTGCCGTCGCCGAGACGCCGCAGACATCGGCGACTCTGGCGGCTCGCGGCTGATCGGTCGATTCGACATCCCAGAATACGGCCACATTCCCGCGAGGCGAGGTCGCCGCCACGGTCCGCCCGGCCGCGTCGAAGGCAACACTGCCGCAGTATTGCCGCATCCGGCGCAGTTCGGCAGTGGGCTCGTCGAACAGCCGCACGGTCCCATCCGGCATCTGCACGCCGATCAGCGGCACGGCATCGCCGACCGGCCCCTGGTACTGCATCGCGAAGGCCACACGATCCGAGCGCCCTATGGCGAGATGACGGATACTGAGCAGATGCATCGACGGTGCAAGCCGCATCTCCGCAAGAAGCCGTCCGTCCCGCCGGTCGATATATGCCAGCGAGGGCGTCATCTCCGGAACATTCAATGCCGCACGCGGCATGTCGGGATGCGTTTCCATGCCGCCATTCGCCACGACGAGCGTTGTTCCGTCGGATAGCAGCCGCAAATCATGGGGGCCGACGCCGTGCGACGGCAACTCGCCCACGCGCCGATAGCCATCCTCTGCATCGTAGAGTCCGATCACCCCGCGCCCGGCGGCGAAGTCATTCTCGGTCGCGTAAAGAAGCCTGCCGGCCGGATCGAACAGCCCATGACCATAGAAATGACGGCTCTCCGGCGTTTCGAAACTCGCCGTTACGACACCGGCCGCCAGATCGATCGCGCAGGCGAAGCGATCCGGGCGCCGCGCAAAGAAAACGGCTTCGGCGCGGCCGGGCCGCAGGGCCAGCGAATGCCCCCGTCCGGGCAGGGGCAGATCGAACAGGCCCCGCCCGCCCTCGTCGAATGCCGAGGCGCGGAACCCGCCTCCGGCATCGCCGCGCGCACTGAGATAAATCCGGCCTGGCGCCGCTGTCGCGCTGCCTGCCATCCCCGGCAGAACGAGACAGGCCGCCAGCCCCAACAGCAGTTCGCGCCGATCAATCGCCATCGAGTGCATTGAACCCCACCGCTACATCCAGGGCATCCGCAAGATCGGTGCGGATAATCTGCTTCAAGGCCAAGACACGCTTGTACAGCAGTTCCACTGCGCCCCGTGTCTCGGGATCGCTCACCGCCTTGCCGAGCGGCTCGGGCACCGCCTTCGCCGATTCGAGCGTCATGGCGAAAGCCCGCACCAGCAGCGCATCCAGATCCTGGCGACCCGGCTGCGCCCGAACGGCCGCCGAGATGCCGCCCTCGACATACATCGCCTGTAAGGTTTCGAGGCTCGTCACGATGTTGCGGAGCGAACGGCGGCTCGCGGACGATTCGGCCAGCCGCGGCTGCGCCTGCTGAATCGACGCGCCGAGGACGGGCTTGAGCCGCAAATCCGCAATCAGCTGCAATCCGTTATGCAGCGCCTTGAAGTATGCGAGCGTCACATCCCGAGGCGTCTCGAAGTAAATGTTCTCCGGACCGGGTTTCGCCACGACATTGCGAAAGGGCTCTTGCGCGCCGGTCCAGTCGGTCATCAGCCCATGGGCGATTTCCACGAGATTTGCGCCGACCGCCAGCAACAGTCCGCATCGCGCCTGTCCCTCGCCCGGCATGCCCAGACGGTCGGGTCCGACAAACAGCAACTGCTCGGCTGCGGGCAAACCCTGGACGGCAACGCTGGTCCGCGCGAGGGGCTTCGAAGCGAAATCCCCATCGGGATGTTCCGCAAGAACCTGACGCACGGAATCGTCGACGCGACCGCGCGATTCGGGCCAGAAATAGACGCGATAGCCGCGCATGAACAATTCGACAGGCCCGAATCGCACATGCTGGACCGCCATCCAGGCATCCATAATGGCATGGAAGCCGGATCGGGCTGCCTGGAGCGTCGTCTCACCCGGCGCCTGGCACACTGCCTGGGTCGCTTCCGCAAAGCTGTCTGCGGCCGTCGCCAGCGCCCCATAACGCGGCAGCAGGTAACGATCGGTCAGAACGGCATTCAGTTCGCGATAGGATGAATCCGGCATGGGCGCGGCCGCCGCCATGCCCGGAAGCAACAGAATCATCATTGTCAGCAGATAGCGCCGCATTCGCGATCGACTCCCTAAAGCGAACCGAGGAAACAGAGCAGGGCCTCGCGATCCTGCGACGGCATGGCCATGACCCGCTGCTTTGCCGGCTCGGCCACGCCGCCCAGCCAC
>JBFWNZ010000100.1:4934-11076 GCA_050250795.1 Alphaproteobacteria bacterium
TGCCACAGGATCGCCTCCAGCAGATTGCGCGCACGGCCATCGTGCAGGAACTGGGTATGGCCGCTCACCAGCTCGGTCAACCCGATCCCCCACAGCGGCGGCGTCCGCCATTCGCGCCCATCGGCATCGCCTTCCGGCCGGTTGTCCGCGAGCCCGTCCCCCATGTCATGGAGCAGCATGTCCGTATAGGGCCAGATCAACTGAAAGGACTGCTCCGGCCGGTCCGGCAGGCGCTGGGTTACATATTTCGGCGTATGGCAGGCTGGGCAGCCCGCAGCATAGAACTGGCGCTTTCCGGCCAGCACCTGGGGATCGTCCACATCCCGCCTCGCCGGGACGCCAAGGTTGCGGCTGTAGAAAACGACGAGATCCAGCATCTGCTGCGTGACCTCGACCGTGTCGTCCCTACCGCCGCCGCCATGCGGCGCCGACAGGCAGTCGGACTGTACGGTCGTGCAGTCGCCGCTGGGTTCCGGATGCAACGGCGTCGACAGGCCGAGATCGCCGCGGAAGGCGGCGGCCGACTGGTCGGCGACATTGGCCTTGCCCGCCTTCCAACCGAACCGGCCCAGCGTCACCCGCTGCTCCGAGGCGCTCCACACCGTATTGGGGCGCCCGGAGATGCCATCGCCATCCCGGTCCTCGGGATCGGCGCGGGAGAGAATATCCTTTTCGTCTATGGCTTCCAGAAGGCCCATCCCGATCATCGGCGGCGCGATCCGAGGCGACAGCATGATGTCCGGATGGGGCGGCCCATAAGCCGGCTTCTCGATCCAGTATGCCGGCTTGCGCACGGAAACGACGGTTCCGTCAGCCAGGGTCATCGGCACCTCTTCGTAGCGGATGCCCATGGACCCTTCGGCCGAATAGCCCTGAATCGAGAACGCCTGAAGCTGCGTTCCATAGGTCGGCTCGCCGATCACCGCGACACGCCGTGCAGCGAGCGCCGCGCGATCCGCCTCAGTCTGCGACGGGACGCTGAGCCGCAGGAACATCGAGACGGCCGCTTCCCCTGGCTCGGGTGGATGACCGCGCCCGTCCTTCAGATGGCACGCCTGACAGGCGCGCGAGTTGAACAGCGGCCCCAGCCCGTCCGAGGCGGTGGTCGATGAAGGCGCCGAGACCCAGTCTTTCCGGAACAGCCCGTTCCCCACCTTGAACTGCAATTCGCGTTCGAAGCTCATATTCGCCGAAGCGAGCGAGAATGCATCGCGGGTGAGGGGGGCCGACACGGTTGCCGCACCGGCCGGACGCAGCTCGAACGGCTCGGCCGTATCGAACCGGTCCGTGGGACGCGTCACCGCCGCGATCCGGGCGGCCTCCGCACCACGGTCCGCCGCTGCGAGCGCGATCCAGGCCGGCGTTGCGACGGCCGCCAGAACGAGCAACGGCAAAGCACGCGAAATTCGGGCCACCGCCGTTACTCGCGGCGGCCCGAACACAGGCCCGGAACCGGCTGCCGTCTCACTTGAAGACCGATGCCGGATTGTCGAGGCTGTCCGAGCCCTCGAACGCAATCGGCTGCAGGCCAAGCGCAGCGACGGCTCCTTCGATCGCCTTGGTCTGCGCCGTCAGAGAGTCGATGGCGGCCTGCACGACGGCGTTGCCGCCCGGATTGTTGTCTCCGATCATCTGATCGTAGGCCTCGCCCTTTTCCGCGCGCGTCTTGAGCGCGCGCATGGTCGCCTCGCTCTTCTTCAAAGCGGCCGACAGCGCCTTGTCCGCAGAGGCATCCTTCGCAGCGACAAGCGCGCTCAGCGAAGGCCCCTTAACGGTCGACCCATCCGGACGCTTATAGGTACCGAAATAGACGTTCAGCATCCCCATGACGTCGTAATAGTGAGAGTTATGGGTATTGTCGGAGAAGCAGTCATGCTCCTCCTCCGGGTCATGAAGCATGAGGCCGAGCTTCATCCGCTCGCCGGCCAATTCGCCATAAGACAGGCTGCCAAGCCCGGTCAGCATCGCAGCGATGCCCTGGCTCGGCTCTTTCATCAGCTCTTGGCGCGCCTCGCCCTTGGGACCCCACTGCTCGACCATCCAGGCCAGATCCTGAACCAGCAGGTCCGTCGCCGCCTTCAGATAGGCCGCACGCCGGTCGCAATGACCGTTCGTGCATTTCGTCTTGCTGTAATCCGTCCAGGAACGCATGCCGGCGCCCGGGCCGGTGCCGTTCAGGTCCTGACCCCACAGCAGGAACTCAACGGCGTGGTAACCCGTCGCGACATTCGCTTCGACACCGCCCGCTTCCTGCAACTTGTCGGCCAGCAATTCGGCGTCGATCTTCGCGGCGTCCACGGTCTCGCCGCCGATCTTGATCGAGGTATTGGCGATCACATTGGCGGTGAACAGCGGGTTCTCCGCAGACTCCGTTCCATAGGAGGGGTCGACGTAGTCGATCAACCCTTCGTCGAGCGGCCAGGCGTTCACCTTACCCTCCCACTCGTCGACAATCGGATTGCCGAAGCGAAACGCCTCGGTCTGCATGTACGGCACGCGGGCCTTGAGCCATGCCGTCCGCGCGGCTTTCATCGTGTCCGCCGACGGCTTGGCGATCAGCGCGTTCACCGCCTTCTGCAACGTTTTCGCCGTCGAGAGAGAATCCGCATACGCGGCCTGCGCGATATCCGCATACGCCTTGATGACAGCGGCGTTATCGGGTGTCGCGGCTTCTGCCGCTCCCGTTGCGATCAGCAGGGATGCCGCCGCAATGCGGCCAAGCCAAGGTCTCATTCTTAATGGTCCTCTTTCCAGAATCGGCAGAACGCGCAAACGACTCGCATTTGCACAATGCGGTCGCGACGTTACCTCCGCCCGGCAAGGGGATGCAAATGATAATTCATCGCAGAATGGAGCTGCGGCTATACGCCGAACAAGGGTGCGGCTAACGGAATCCCCAAGCCCCGGCGGGCGCGGTCGTGCCCTCTCGTGTAGCCAGGGTCGTGCCGCCATCCGACCCCAACGACCCTTGCAAGCGAGGAACATAGGCCGGGGCTTGTGTCGCAGGGGCGGGATAGCCGTAGGGCGGCGGCGAAACGGTGCTCGTTCCGTTCCGATCCTTTTGCGGCGGCACAGCCCTGGACTGACCGGGCAGCATCGGCTGTGCCGGCACCGGCGCTGGCGCCGAGGGAACGGAGTATCCTTGCGCCGAAGGCCCCCCATAGTAACCCGAGGCCGGCGGAGCGGCCACAGGCGGAGCGACCGGTCGAGCTGGAGCGGTCCCGCCCCCATAAAGCTGGGTGGGTGCGGCCGTAGCGGGCCGCGCCGCCTCAAGCGGTGCCGCGCGCGTCGGGCTTCGCTGCGGCGATGCGGACGCGTCCATACCGGGCGGATGAATGCCGAAGAACGGGGACAGGGTCTGTGCCTGGGCCGGACCGGGGTTGGGGCCGGACGCCGGCAGCAAGACATCCCGCCCGGCCGAGCCGCCGGTCGGCCCGGACGCCGGCGCATTGGGGTCGAGAACGGGGGCGGCCGGCGCATTCGGATCCAGCATGGGCGCCGACGGATCGAGAGGCGTTCCCGCAGCTCCCGCGCCGCCGATCGCGTTGTCGATCTCATCGTATTTGTCGGTCTTGCCGAACGCAGCCCTGGGCGGCTGCACGTCCAGCACCGAAAGCAAAGTGCCCGTCGTCGCCAGAATCCGGTAAACACCGAACAATTCCACGAATTCCGACGTCACCAAATTGCTCTTGGAAATGAAGAGTTCGTTTTCCGAATCCAGCAGATCGAGCAGATCGCGCTGACCGATATCGAACTGCTGGCGATAGGTCGCGCGGACTTGATCATTTGCCGACACTTCGGCGCGCAATGCCTTCAACCGGTCCTGGGCACTGATCAGCGCATTCCAGGACAGGCGGGTGCCCTCCTCGGTCAACCGCAATGCGCGGTTAAGCCGCTGACGGGATTCGGCCAGACGCGCGATGAACTCGCGCCGCCGATGAATGTCGGCCCCACCCCGGTACAGGTTGTAGGAGAAGACGACAGCCGCCGTCGCATCGCTGTCTGGACCGCGGGTTCCATCCCCATTCCGCACATGGTTGCCGCTGATTTCGAGATTCACATTGGGCAGGAAACTCGAATTCGTGGCGCGAAGCTCCGCCTCCGCAATGTCGATGTCCGAACGGGACACACGGACCGTCGGATTGAACTTGATCGCAAGATCGATGGCGCCATCCAGGCTCGGCGGAAGCCGGTCCGCGGGTACAGCCGGACGGATCAGATTCTCCGGATCCTCGCCCACGATGCGGGTATAGGTGGCATCCGCATCGCGCAGACGGCCTTCGGCTTCCGCCAAGGTCGCGCGCGCCGATGCCAGCCGCGATTCGGTCTGCTGGACATCCGCCGTGCTCGCGGCCCCGCCTTGCACCTTGGCGGTGACCATCTGCACCGTCTGCTCGTGGGCGCGCACATTCTCCTCGGCGATGCCGACCAGTTCGCGCTGCCGCAGGGCTTCGAAATATGCCTCGATGGCATCGAGCGCAATGAATTCGGAGGTTTCCCGGACCCGGCGGGCGGCCGCCCGGATGCGCGCCTCCTGACGGTCGATCTCAGAGGAAATCGCAAAACCGTCGAACAACACCTGCCGGATCGTAAACCCGCCGCGATAGGCGCCCATGACCGCCGTATCGCCCTCGCCCTGCGATTTCAATCGCGCCCGAAGGCCTGGGTTGTTGTTCGCCTCCAACCCATAACTCGACCGGATATCGAATGTCGGAAAGTACCGGGCCTCAGCCTGCTCCAGCTCTTCCTCGGTCGCCCGCCGGTTCTCGACGACAATACCCACATCGGGATTGGTTTTCAGCGCTGCCCGCACGGCATCATCCAGTTCGACCGCCGCGCCAGCTCCGCTCAACGCGCACCAAAGCCCGGCAGCCATCCCGCCCACGAGCAGCATCCGCACGAACGACTGCGAAGAACTTATCGGCATTCTGGAAATGATCTTTGCCGTTCTGCTTGCCATTGCTTGTCGAGCAGCCGCCCCCACGGGTGGATCGAAAAACAGAGCGGCTTTCCTCCAAAACTCACGACCCTCCAGGGAGGGCTCATCACCGGAGGCGTGCTCAATATATAGTGGAAACCTCCCATCGTCTCCACAAAATTCCGAGAGAATGGCGGAATTCTGCGGCGAAGCGTTCTCACCGTCCTCTCGGATTCCCAAATATTCGCAAATGAAGGAGAATATTCGACCGTCAACGCTTTATACGTCCCGCGACGCGCCGGAGCGGTCGCAGCCGCGTTGACTCCTTTGCCGAGACGGTGGCTTCATGCCCACTTGAACCGGCCGCTATCCTTGCAACGGAGCCGTCGTGTCCCGACACGCATCGCGAACGAAGCTGGGCCGTCGCCACGTCCTGGCAGGGCTTCTGGCCCTTCCCGCTCTGGGAAGGGCGCGCACGGCAATGGCTGCGACAGAGCCCCTGCGGTGCATCATTCCGTTCGGCGCAGACGGTGAATCGAGCACCGCGGCGCGGCTGCAACGCCCCGTGCTGCGCGACCTGACCGGCCAAGACATGGTCGTCGATTATCGACCCGGCGGCGGCGGCGGCGTGGTCTGGTCGGCCCTTAACCGGCTGCCCGCCGACGGCCGGACCATCGTCGGCGTGAATCTGCCGCACATCTTCCTTCAACCGGCCGCCGGTGCGAAGTACCGGACCGACGATTTCGCGGTGGTCCACATTTTCCACTACACTCCGCATGCCATCGCCGTCCGGGCAAACGCGCCCTTCGACACTCTTCAGGACTTGGTCCAGGCAGCAAAGGGCGCGCCGGGGAGCATCGTCTTCACCGGATCGGGATCGGCAACCGCAAGCCAGCTTGCCCAGCGCCGCTTCGATCGCCTCGCCGGTACACGCACCGGATATCTGCCCTATGAGGGCACGACCGCCGCGATTGCAGCGCTGCTCGGGGGCGAGGCGCGCGCGGCCTGGACCTACCCCACCGTCGGCATCCAATACGACCGGTCCATCCGGCTGCTGGCCATCGCCACACCCCAACGCCACCCGCGCTTCCCGTCCGTTCCGACGTTCCAGGAGTTCGGCTATCCGCTCGTCGATGGAACATGGCGCGGCATCGCGGTGCCGAAGGCAACGCCGGAGCCGGCCCGCCAAGCGCTGTCCGATCTGTTCATGACCATTGCCAATCG
>JBFWNZ010000101.1:0-11075 GCA_050250795.1 Alphaproteobacteria bacterium
GCTCGCCCATGCCAGCCTGCTGACCGGGGGCTGGATCGAGACGCCCACGGATTACAGCCGGATGCTGGCCGAGGGCGCACCGGCGCTGACCCGCGATTTCGCCCGCGCCGGCTGGCGCAGCGTGGCGATCAAGCCGGGCATCACCAAGGACTGGCCCGAAGGGCGGTTCTACGGCTACGACCGCGTCTATGCCGCGGCCGATCTCGGCTATGCCGGCGCGCCCTTCAACTGGATCGCCATGCCCGACCAGTACACGCTGGCGGCCTTCGCCGCGCGGGAACTGACGCCCGGCGACCGGCCGCCGCTGCTGGCGGAAATCACGCTGGTTTCCAGCCACGCACCCTGGACGCCGCTGCCGCCGCTGCTGCCCTGGGCGGAGATCGGCGACGGCCGCATCTACACGCCCTATGCCCTGGCCGGCGACCCGCCCGAGACGGTCTGGCGCGATCCGGCGCGAATCCGCGGCCAGTACGCAACCTCCATCGACTACACGCTGCGCAGCCTCGCCGCCTTCGTCGCGGAGCATGGGCGCCGGAACATGCTGATCCTGGTGCTGGGCGACCACCAGCCGATGCCCGTCGTCTCAGGCGACACCCCGTCGCATGACGTGCCGGTCCATATTCTGGCCGGCGACCCGGCGCTGCTTGCGGCAATCGACGGCTGGGGCTGGACGGCGGGACTGCGGCCGGATGGCAGCAGCCCCGTCTGGCGGATGGATACGATGCGCGCGAAGCTGCTGGAGGCCTTCACCCCCGAGGAGGATGCGGTCGCCGCCGTCCGCGCGACGCCGCCCTCCTGACCGGTCCGCCTACTCCGGCGGGAACACCTTTTCCTTGCGGAAGTGGTCGAACAGCCGCAGGAACATCGGCCCGGTCTCGACATATTCGTGGAAGCCCAGCAGCCGCGACTTGGTCGTATCGGTCACGATGTCCCAGTCATGCGACCACAGATGCCGCCCGTAGGACCAGAGCGTGACGGCGTCCAGCGGCTGGCGGATCAAGCCGTGCTTCTCGACGATGCGGTCCCAGACCGGCCCCTTGTCGGCCATCACCGTCGGCAGATCGACCGTCTGCACCGGCCCCAGTTCCATCCCGAAATAATCGGCGAACAGCGGCCACAACTCGCACCAGCGGAAGATGTCGCCATTGGTGATGTTGATGTTCTGGTTGGCGCAGCGGGGCTCCGTCGCCATCCAGGCCATCGCCTTGGCAAGCAGGGTCGCATCCGTCACCTGATAGAGCGCGGTGTAGTTGCCGGCCGTGCCGGGAAAGCGCAGCGGCAGGCCCAGTTCCTTGGAGATCGCGGCATAGGTCTGGATGAGACCGGCGACGCTGCGGGTAATGCCGGGCGCGGTGTCGCACAAGGTCGAGGAGCGCGCGGTCGACCAGCTCCATTTCCGGCCGCGCTGCTTCGCGTGCATGTAGTCTTCCTGGCGGAAGTAGAAGCTGGGATGGATGCCGCGCGGCGTCGTCTCCTTTGCCGGCGTCACCGCCTTGCTCATATGGAAGCCGTAGTTCTTGTGGCCGCTGCCGAGATGCACATGCTGCAGGTCCGGCGCCGCCGCATCGATCGTGTCCAGCAGGTTCTTGAACATGCCGACATTGATCTCGACCGGCTCGGGCTGGCCTTCGGGATGGTCGTAGCGCGCGATGTAGAAGACATGCGTGACGTCCGACAGGCCGCCCAGCTTGGCGCGGGTGTCGGCGGCGTCCGTCAGATCGACCGGAATACGCGGCACCGGGCTGCCGCCCACCGGCTCCTTGCGCGACAGCGCCACCACCTCCCATTCCGGCCGGGTCAGCAGATGTTCCGCCAGCCGGCGGCCGACGATGCCGGAGGCGCCAGCAACCAATGCCTTGTAACGCTTGGCCATTTCCTCAACCCGTTCTGTCTCGTTGCGGCCGGCAGGATAGCGCCCGTCCCGCCGGGGGAGAAGCGCCGCAGCCGCCCGCCCAGCACATGGCACGCATTTCCCCGATGGGCGGCGGCAGGTTAGGCTGGGCAAAACGATACGGGGAGGAAAATCGGAATGCCGGTCCTGGATATCGAGGGGGACGCCGAGCGCGTCTATCGCACGCTTGCGGGCGGCGGCATCGCGATCCTGCCGCTGGACGTCGCCTATGCCATCTTCGGACATAGCGGCGAGTCCATCCGCCGCCTGTTCCAGGCCAAGGGCCGCAGCTTCGACAAGCCCAACGGCATGCTGGGCAATGTCGAGATCGTGCGCGAGTTGCTGGTCGTCGAGCCGCGCGGCATCGAGGTGCTGCGCGCCGTGACCGAGGATTACGGCCTGCCACTGTCGGTGGTGGCGCCCTTCCGCGCCGGACACCCGATGCTGGCCGGCCTCGACCCCTTCGCGCTGGAGCGTTCGACCAAGGCCGGGACGCAGGACATCCTGGTGAATTCCGGGCCGCTGGCCTTCGCGCTGGCGCGGCTGTCGCTGGAGCGAAGCTTCCCGGTGCTTGGCTCGTCCGCCAACCGCACGCTGGGCGGCAGCCGCTTCCGCGCCGAGGACATCGAGCCGGAGGTCCGCGCGGCGGCCGACCTCGTCATCGATTACGGTCTCGTGCGCTATCACAACCCCGCCGGCATCTCCAGCACCATCCTCGACCTCGCCGACTGGCGGGTGCACCGCGCCGGGGTCTGCTTCGCGCAGATACAGGACATCCTGCGCCGGCATTTCCGCATCGAGATCGCGACCCCCGGCTAGCCGGCCGTGGCCTCGCGCACCCGGCGGCGATGGAGCGAGTACAGGCCGGCACAGACGATCAGCCCCGCCCCCGCGACGGTCCAGCCGTCCGGCACGTCGTCGAAGATCAGCCAGCCGAACAGCCCGGCCAGCAGAAGCTGGCCATAGGTGAAGGGCTGGAGCGCCGACGCCGGGGCGAGCGCGAACGCCTTGGTCAGCGCCATATGCCCGCCCGCGCCCAGCAGGGCGATGGCGCCCAGCATCGCCCAGCCCTCGGGGCCGGGCGGCGTCCAGTGGAAGGGCGCAACCGCCGTGGTCATGGCGAGGCCGACCGTCGCCGTCCACAGCGCGGTGGTCGAGGCCGGATCGTCGCGCCCGACCAGCCGCAGCATGATCTGATAGACGGCCCACATCGCCGTGCCGATCAGCGCCAGCACCGTGCCGGTGCCGATCTCGGCGAAGCCCGGCCGCACGATGATCAGCACGCCGACGAAACCCGCCGCCACCGCCGACCAGCGCCGCCAGCCCACCGTCTCGCCCAGGAACGGCACCGACAGCGCCACCACCATCAGCGGTGCGCTCGCCAGGATCGACTGGACATCGGCCAGCGGCAGATATTTCAGCGCCGCGACGAACATGCCCATCTCGATCACCAGCAGCGCGGCCCGCGCCAGTTGCAGCAGCGGCCGCTTCGAGCGCCAGGCGATGCCGCGGTCGCGTCGCCAGGCGATGGCGGCGGCCAGCGGCACGAACACCATGAACCGCACCCACAGGATCTGAACGACACTGAGCCGCTGGCCCAGCAGCTTGTTCAGCACATCGACGCCCGACAGCAGCAAAATGCCGAACAGGATGACCAGGATGCCCGCCTTCAGCGAGTCCTGACGCGGCGCGCCGGGGAATGCGGACATCGTTCGCCCTGCAAAAGGCGCCGGCCCGTCGCCGCGCGCGGGCGCAGCATTACGCCGACCCGCGCGGGCAGCAAAGCGGAATTACGGTCTTCCACACACGGTCCCGGGCGCTTCCCGTCGTTCCCGCGAAAGCGGGAACCCAGGGCCAGCGGCACAAGGCCGGCCCCTGCGGCACCGTGCCGCTCGCCCCTGGATGCCGGCTCTCCGCTGCGCTGCGGCCGGCATGACGGTTGGGGTGTGGAGCGCGCCCGGCCCGCCTCAGTTCGGCGGCGTGGTCGCGGCAAAGGACGGGCGCGCGGCAATCCGCTCGAACCACGCCACCAGCCGCGGATGGCCGGTGCGCCAGTCGAAGAAGCGGTTGCGCTTCTCCAGCCCCAGCGCGCAGGCAAGCGTCATTTGCATGAGGTTCAGCCTCCCCTGCATCAGCGGATGCCCGATCTCGCGCTCCCACAGGTCGATCATCCGCGCCGCACGCGCCGTCTCATGCACGACGGTCGGCGGCGACTGCTCGTTCTCCGGCCGCATGATCTCGCGCCCCCAGACCGACAGCCCGTCGATCAGGCTGCGCGCCAGCGCCTCCAGCCGCCGCCATTCCCAGACATCCGCACCCTCGGGCATGCCCAGGCTGGGCGTCCCGTCCAGCCCGTCCATGTAATCGCAGATGACGGCGGATTCCTCGAACCCCACCCCGTCGTCGCGCAGCAGATAGGGTACCCGGCCCGAGGGGTTGATCGCGTAATAGGGGCTGTCCGGCTTGCGCGTCTGCACGAACACGACCTCGACCCGGTCGCCGAGGCCCTTCTCCAGGACCGTCATCCGGGCCATGCGCGCATAGGGGGAACCGGGGGAACAATGGAGCTTCACAATGCCTTGCCCTAGCATATCTATCTAAATAAAATACCACACGATTGCTAATAAGCTTACATGCTGCAATATCAACATACAATTTTCATTTTCATCCAGTGGGCTATGAGCATTTCTAGTCTACATAAGATTATTATTTGCAGATAAATTTTTACGCATTTTTCTAGATAGTTCGTGTATGATAAATTAATTTCACTATTCGAGCCGCCCCTTCCTTCTCCGTATCGAATTATTTTCATTTCTTTATCGAAATAAATAGTTCCGTGATGAGATGCATTCCGCAGCTTATTATCTGCTTCTTCGCATATTTCCATGAAATTTTGATTGTTGGAAAATGGAGAAAATCTCTTAGATTTATTGAGATTTTTATACTGCGCCATTGTCAAATTTTCAAACTGATCGTACCTCCTTCCTAACATAATATTATTCAGCATTGCTAGAAGGTCTATCAAGCTTGTAAACACTTCGAAAGCATTGCCATAAAACATTCTTACAGAGTCGAAGTTTTCCGACGATACGTAATGATCGGGCGGAATATCCATGCATCGAACCACAAAAAAATAAACTTGAGAAAATTCAGAATAAGAAGAATAAAATTCTTTAATTATTGAGAAATACTTTCCCCCCCTCCGCTTCGATTGCGCGTTATACGCATCAATAAAATCTTTTGATTCGAGCATGCGCTCTAAATGAGGCGTTATCGAGAAAATGTTGTTCTGGAATAATTTCTCAAATCCGGGATTCGTGACAAAAGTACAAAATCGAAACAACCAATCCGATAAACTATCCAGCGGATCATTCCCATAATAAACATCAGAAGCAGATTTCAATATCTTTTGCGCAATCTTTTCTTTTCCATTCCTAGACAAAGACCAACATTTTCTTAAATAATCCCACTCATCAGAAAAATCTGGCCGTCTGTATGGTCGAAAGTTCTGAGACCCGTCTGGAATACTATCTCCATTTACCAACGAGCCGAATCGTTCTCCCGATTCCAGAAAACGACGGCTCAACAGAAGCCTTGGAAAAGATAAGTCGATGTTCCTCTGATCATTCGGGATGACAAAATTTGCATCTAGATTAACAATTGGCCTGTCAGGCCATTCTGAAACTTCAGAACAGTTCTCGACGCAAACAACATGAGTTGATATTTTCTCATAATCCACGTCAAGGCGCAGCACGATATCTTCCCCACATCCTATACAATCGAATCTATGAGTTTGAGATCCTTCTTGTCCCATTCCTATCCGGACGACGTGCGGCTGCTCGCACGTGTCACACTTAAGAGCATACCGAATAATCATATCGGCGCCCGCCGCAACGCCCGCCCCGGCTTTGCCCCCGTCGCCTTGCCATCCCGCCACACTGCCTGCCCCGCGACCATCACCCGGTCGATGCCGGCGGCGGGGCGGGTCGAGCAGTCGAAATCGGCGCTGTCCTTGATCGTGGCGGGGTCGAAGATGACGAGGTCGGCGGCGTAGCCCTCGCGGATCAGGCCACGGTCCTTGAGGCCGAAGGTGGCGGCCGACAGACCGGTCATGCGGCGCACCGCCTCCGCCATCGGCATCAGGCCGAGATCGCGGGCATAGTGGCCGACCACGCGCGGGAAGGTGCCCCAGAGGCGCGGATGCGGCTTCTGGTCGTGGGGGATGCCGTCGGAGCCGATCATCGCGCCGGGGTATGACAGCACGCGCTGCACATCGGCCTCGGCCATCGCGAAGTAGATGGCGCCGGCGGGCTTCAGCCGCTCCACCATCTCCAGCAGCGTCACGCCATGCTCGGCCGCCAGCTCGGCGAGGTCGCGGCCCGTTGCTTCGGGCATCGGCTCGGACCAGGTGATGAGGATCTTGGTCGCCTCGTCCAGCCGGTCGGCCAGCAGCATGGTGGAGCTGGCGGTGTAGGGATAGACGTCAAGCGCCACCGGCTGGGTCTTCGCCGCCTCGGCGACCATCGCCAGCGTGCCCGCGACCTTGCCGTGGTTCTTGCGGCCCGAGGCCTTGTGGTGCGAGAGCACGATTCCGACCCCGGCGCGGCGGCCGATCTCCAACGCCTCGGCGACCGATTCCTCGATCCGCGGCCCCTCGTCGCGCAGATGCGTGGTGTAGAGGCCGCCATAGGGCGCGACCGCGCGGGTCAGTTCCACCACTTCCTCGGTCGGGGCATGGCGGGCCGGCGGATAGAACAGGCCGGTGGAGAAGCCCACGGCGCCCGCCTGCATCGCCTTCTCCACCTCCACCCGCATGGCCGCGATCTCGGGCGCGGTCGCGGGACGGTCCAGGCGGTCCATCGCGCCGACGCGCAGGGTCTGGTGGCCGACCAGGAACACCGCATTGGCCGCGGCCGGCTGGCGGTCCAGGGTCTCCAGATAGGATGCGAAGGTCGGGAACCGGTACCAGGAGGCATCGCCCAGCAGGTCGAGCGGCGGCGGCGGCCGGTCGCTGGCGACCAGCGGGGCAAGGCTGATGCCGCAATTGCCGCAGACCACGGTGGTCACGCCCTGGCTGACCTTGGCCGCCATCTCCGGCCCCGACAGCAGCATGCGGTCGTCATGGGTGTGGACATCGATGAAGCCGGGCGACACGGCGCGGCCGGTCGCGTCGATCTCCTCCTCGCCCTTCGCCTGCGACAGGTCGCCGACCGATGCGATGCGACTCGAGGTCAGGCCGAGATCGGCGCGGAAGGGCGCCGCCCCGCTGCCGTCATAGACCGTGCCGCCGCGGATCACCGTGTCGAAGCGTTCCATCCCCCGTCTTCCTCCGTCAGCGCGCCTGCGCGGCTTCCCAGCCGCGGCGCAATTCCTCGCAGTCCCGGGCACGCACGCCCTGGACGATCTCGATGCCGCTGCCCAGGGTCGCGAGCAGCCCCTCCACCGTGTAGCCGCCATAGACGCGCCGGCCGATGGCGGCGTTGCGCGCGCCGAGCACGAGGCGCGAGACCCGTGCCGCCACCATGGCGCCGCAGCACATCGGGCAGGGTTCCAGCGGCGAGTACAGCGTGGTGCCGGACAGGTCGAGCGTGCCCAGATGGGTGCAGGCGGCGCGGATCGCCTGCACCTCGGCATGCGCGGTCGGGTCGCCTGTCGAGCGGGCGACGTTCTGCCCCAGCCCCAGCACGGCGCCGTCGCGGACCACCATCGCCGCGATGGGCGAATCGCCGCGCGCCATCGCCAGCCGCGATTCCGCGAGGCAGCGGTCCATGAATTCCTCATGCGATCCGGTCATGGCTTCCCCCTCCTCCCTCATGCTGAGCCTGACGAAGCATGCGCGGCTCGATGCAGCCGGCGTTCCTCATCCTTCTTCAAGCTCAGGATGAGGGAAAGATCGCGACACGCCATCGCCTGTCCCCTCAGTGGTTAACCCGATAGCCGATGCGGCCCGGCTCGCGGCCCGGCTGGTGGTCGATGCCCTGGCGGCCGCCCTTGTTGCGATAAGCGTGGATTTCCGGCACCAGCGGCCGCGGCGGATCGCCCTGAAGCCAGAGGCGGAACAGCAGGCGGCGGCGCTCCGGCTCGGGCCAGTCCTCGAAACCGGTGCGCGAGTGGAGAAGCTCGTAGTTGTTCATGAACACCGCCTCGCCCGCCTCCAATTGCAGGTCGAAGCGGACATCCGGGCGCAGCGGCGCCGTGTCCATGAAATCGAGCGCCTTGCGCTCCACGGGACTCAGCGTGCGGTCGAGGTCGTGCAGCGCGGCGCGCAGCAGCTCGGGTCCGTAACGACAGCTCGTAATGCCGTCCTTGTGCGAGAAGATCGGCACGTCATAGGGCGAGATCGATGCGTCGCCCGCCCCTTCCTCGCCGCGGCGGTGATAGGGGAAGCCGCGTTCCAGCACCGGCAATATCTCGGGACATTCCGCCTGCGCGATCTCATAGAGGCGCAGCGTGCTGGCGAACACGTTCTCTCCGCCCGATTTCGAGCGGCGGACGCAGAGCAGACCGACCCATTCCGCCGAGTCGGTGTGCATGATCAGTTCGCGCCGGCTTTGATAGCCGCGGCCGGCCTTGCCGCTGGCGGGATCGGTGCGGTCGGCGACATGCCCCAGCAGATCGCCGGCGGCGCTCTGCGAGACGCCCGTGCCGAGATGCGTGCCGATGCCCCAGTAGATCGTCTGCATCTCCTCGACCGGATAATCGGCCACCGGAAAGCCGCGCAGCACCACCAGCCCCGGCCCGTCGCGCAGCTGGCGCAACATATCGGCGAGAAACCCGTCCAGCGCCGGATGCGCGAAGTCGGTGCGCCGGACCTCGCCGAACGCCAGCCCCTTCTGCCGGATCGCGGACATCAGTTCGGCGACGGCGGCGCGATGCGTGCCGGTCAGGTCGAGGCAGAGCGCGGCCTTGGTCAGGTCGCGGCCGGACCAGCCCGGCTTGTGCAGGATACGTCGCGCGGTTGGGCTCATCGCCTCTTGTCCCGAGGTTTCCTCCGCCTGCCACTATCGCCGCGGGAATCGCGCTTGTCACGGCCCCAAGGCCGTGGCGTCGGCGCGAGCCGCCCTCGCCGGCCGGAACCCGCGCCGTAAAGTGTTTGTTAAGCCTGTCCGGCCCATCATGCGTTGCAGGGCGCGAAGCGACGCGCCCAAGGAAGCGACCGGATATCCGCCACCGATGGACCGCGACGAGCAGGGCCGATGCTCTGCCGCGAGCGTGTGAACGAGCGTGCCGACGAACCGCCGATGCCGACAACCAGATCGGGCCCCGATACCCTTTCCGCCAAGGGTTCGCGCGCTATGATGGCCTGACGCATGGCCTTGGAACGCATCCTGATCATCGACGACGAAGCCGAGATCGGCCGTTTCGTGGCCCGTGTCGCGGGACGTTGCGGCTATCGGCCTGTCGCCACGACCGATGTCGAAGAGTTCCGCCAGCATGTCCGCAACTGGCAGCCGACCCATATCGTGCTCGACCTGCACATGCCCGAGGCGGACGGAGTGGAACTCTTGCGCTTCCTGGCAGCGGAGCGCTCGCAGGCGCGCATTATCATCGCCAGCGGATTCGACCCAAAGGTCATCGATTCCGCGCGCCAGCTCGGCATCGAACGCGGCCTGTCCATCGTCGCCACGGTTCAGAAGCCGATCCGCGCGGAGGCCCTGGCGCGGCTGCTGGAAGAAGTGAAGTCGGACAGCGGATGGCTGGACGAGCATGCGCTTCTCGGCGCAATCGAGAACGAGGAGTTCGGACTGGTCTTCCAACCCAAGGTCAAATTGAATCCGGACGGCGCCGCGCGGCCTTGGAACGAGGTCGCGGGCTTTGAAGCGCTGGTCCGCTGGAACCACCCCGAGCGCGGCCTCGTCTCGCCGGCCGACTTCATTCCGGTCGCCGAAACCCTTGGCATGATCGACAAGGTGACGCAGGCGGTCTTCACGCTGGCCACCCAGCAGATTCAGGCCTGGAACGCCAAGGGCCTGTCGCTGTCCATCGCCATCAACGTCTCGGCCGAGGACCTCTACGACGTCACCTTCGTCGATGCCCTTGCCAAGCATTGCCGCCAGATCGGCGTCTCGCCCTCGCAGATCGTGATCGAACTGACGGAAACGGCCGCGATGCGCGACGTGACCCAGGCGATGGACATCCTGACGCGCCTGCGCATCAAGGGGTTCCAGCTTGCGATGGACGATTTCGGCACGGGCTATTCCTCGCTGGTCCAGTTACAGCGAATGCCGTTCTCGGAACTGAAGATCGATCAAGCCTTCATCCGCCAGTTCGCCAGTTCGGAGCAAAGCCGCGTGATCGTGAAGACGATGATCGACATGGCGCACAATCTGGGCCTCACCGCGGTGGCCGAGGGCGTGGAGAGCGAGGACGTCCTGCGATCCCTGGCCGATCTGCAGTGCGATATCGCCCAGGGTTACGTCATCGCGCGACCGCTGCCCGCCGATGCGGTGGAGAACTGGCTGGCGCAGAACCTGCCGGCGTGATCGGGTACGGGCCAGCGACCAAGGCGACGCTCTTGATCTGAACGAAGATGCCGGCGCCGGGCGCGATGCCCAGCGCGTCCTGCGACTTGCGGGTGATGCGTCCGGCAATCCGCGCGCCCGCCCCGTCCTCACCCAGCCGCGCCAGGACGTTCACCTGGATATCCGCGCCGCGATGCGGGCTGACGGACAGAATGCGTGCCGGCACACAGTTCAGGATGCTGCTCGCCTCGGCCGGCAGGCGGGCAAAGCTGACATCCGCGACCCCGATGCGCAGGCGGCGGCGCACTCCGGCCTGTCCGATGCGGCCGGGCACGACGAGACGCCCACCGTCGACCGCAAAGGTCGTCAGCCCATAGGACTCATCGATGGCCGCCACCTCGCCTTCCAGCGTCACCGCCGCACCCGCGGCCTCCAGCAGCGGCAGGGCCGGATCGGCCTGGATATCCGCCAGCGCCCCTGCAGCCACGACCCGTCCCGAATCCAGCAGCACGACATGATCGGCGAGGCGCTCCACCTCGGCGATGTCGTGGCTGACATAGAGCATGGGCATCGCGAGCGTCTCGTGCAGCGCCTCTAGGTAAGGCAGGATTTCGTCCTTCGCAGTCCGGTCCAACGCCGAAAGCGGCTCGTCCATCAGCAGCAGTTGCGGCCTCGCGAGCAGCGCCCGGCCCACCGCAACACGTTGCCGCTCTCCCCCGGAC
>JBFWNZ010000102.1:0-10921 GCA_050250795.1 Alphaproteobacteria bacterium
CCGTCGACGCCCGGCACCTCGATCTGGCCGCCCAGCGCCGCCGTGGTCATCGGGATCGGCACGCGGCAGAAGATGTCGGCGCCTTCGCGCTCGAAGATGCGGTGCGGCGCCACCGACAGGAAGATGTAGAGATCGCCCGAGGGCGCGCCGCGCAGGCCCGCCTCACCCTCATTGGCAAGGCGGATGCGGGTGCCGTCCTCGACGCCCGGCGGAATGTCGACCGCCAGCTTCTTCTCCTTCTGCTGGCGGCCGGTGCCGTGGCAGGAGCGGCAGGGATTCTCGATCACCTGGCCCTGGCCCTGGCAGGTCGGGCAGCCGCGCTCGATGGTGAAGAAGCCCTGCTGGGCGCGCACCTTGCCCGCGCCGTGACAGGTGGGGCAGGCGACCGGCTTGGCCCCGCCCTCAGCGCCGCTGCCGGTGCAGGTGTCGCAGACCACGGAGGTGGGGACGCGGATATCGACCTTGCGGCCGTGGAACGCATCCTCAAGCCGGATCTGGAGGTTGTAGCGCAAATCCGCGCCGCGCCCGGCGCCGGCCCGCGTACCGCCGCGGCGGCCGCCCATGAAGTCGCCGAACATCTCGTCGAAGATGTCGGCGAAGCCGTTGGAGAAATCGAAGCCGCGCGCACCCGCCCGCTGGCCGCCGGCCATCCCCGCCTCGAAGGCGTCATGCCCGAACCGGTCGTAGGCCGCCTTCTTCTGCGGGTCCTTCAGGACCTCATAGGCCTGGTTGAGTTCCTTGAACCGCGCCTCGGCATCCGCATCGCCGGGATTGCGGTCCGGATGGTACTGCATCGCGAGCTTGCGGTAGGTCCGCTTCAGTTCGTCGGCATCGGCGTCGCGCTTGACGCCGAGCACGTCGTAATAGTCCCGCTTCGCCATTCCCGCCCCTCAGCGAAACGGATCGCGCCAGCGCCGCCGGATAGCCGCCGCCGCCCCCGGAAAGGAGGCGGCGGGGCCGATCCGCCGGCGCGAGCCGATCCGACCGGTGGGACGCCGTCCGGGACGGCGCCTTACTTCTTGTCCTTGTCGTCGTCGACTTCCTCGAAGTCGGCATCGACAACATTGTCGGCCCCTGTGCCGCCCTTGGCCCCGCCGGCATCGCCCCCGGCCTCGGCCGCGGATTCCGCCTCCTGGGCCGCCTTGTACATCGCCTCGCCCAGCTTCATCGAGGACTGGGTCAGCGCGTCCGTCTTGGCCTTGATGTCGGCGGCATCGTCGCCCTTCACGGCCTCCTTCAGCGCGTTCAGGTCGTTCTCGATGGCCGTGCGCTCCCCCGCCGGGATCTTGTCGCCCAGTTCGGCAAGGCTCTTCTCGGTGCTGTGGATCAGGCTTTCGGCCTGATTGCGCGCCTCGACCGCCTCGCGCCGCTTCTTGTCCTCGGCGGCGTGCAGCTCGGCGTCCTTGACCATGCGGTCGATCTCGGAACTGTCGAGACCGCCCGAGGCCTGGATGCGGATCTGCTGCTCCTTGCCGGTCGCCTTGTCCTTGGCGGACACGTTGACGATGCCGTTGGCGTCGATGTCGAAGGTCACCTCGACCTGCGGCATGCCGCGCGGCGCCGGGGGCAGGCCGACCAGGTCGAACTGGCCCAGCAGCTTGTTGTCCGCGGCCATCTCGCGCTCGCCCTGGAACACCCGGATCGTCACCGCGGTCTGGTTGTCCTCAGCGGTCGAGAAGACCTGGCCCTTGCGGGTCGGGATCGTGGTGTTGCGGTCGATCAGGCGGGTGAACACGCCGCCCAGCGTCTCGATGCCGAGGCTCAACGGCGTCACGTCGAGCAGCAGCACGTCCTTGACGTCGCCCTTGAGCACGCCGGCCTGGATCGCGGCGCCGATCGCCACCACCTCGTCCGGGTTCACGCCGCGATGCGGCTCGCGCCCGAAGAAGCGCTTCACCGTCTCGATGACCTTGGGCATGCGGGTCATGCCGCCGACCAGGATCACCTCGTCGATCTCGGACGCCTTGAGGCCGGCATCCTTGAGCGCCTTGCGGCAGGGCTCGACGGTGCGCTGGATCAGCTCGTCCACCAGCGCTTCCAGCTTGGCCCGGCTGAGCTTCATGTTCAGATGCTTCGGACCCGACTGGTCGGCCGTGATGAACGGCAGGTTGACCTCGGTCTCCTGGGCGCTGGACAGCTCGATCTTGGCCTTTTCCGCCGCTTCCTTCAGCCGCTGCAGGGCCAGCTTGTCGCCGCGCAGGTCGATGCCGGTCTCGCGCTTGAACTCGTCGGCCAGATAGTCGATGACGCGGGTGTCGAAGTCCTCGCCGCCGAGGAAGGTATCGCCGTTGGTCGACTTCACCTCGAACACGCCGTCGCCGATCTCCAGCACCGAGACGTCGAAGGTGCCGCCGCCCAGGTCGTAGACCGCGACGATGCCGCTGCCCTTCTTCTCAAGCCCGTAGGCGAGCGCGGCCGCCGTCGGCTCGTTGATGATGCGGAGCACTTCGAGACCCGCGATCTTGCCGGCGTCCTTGGTCGCCTGGCGCTGCGAATCGTTGAAGTAGGCCGGGACGGTGATGACCGCCTGCTCGACCTTCTCGCCCAGATAATTCTCCGCCGTCTCCTTCATCTTCTGCAGGATGAAGGCGCTGATCTCGCTGGGGCTGTGCGACTTGCCGCGCGCCTGGACCCAGGCATCGCCGTTGTCGCTGGCCACGATCTTGTACGGAACGAGGTCCATGTCCTTCTTGGCCATGGGATCGTCGAACCGGCGCCCGATCAGGCGCTTGATCGCGAACAGCGTGTTTTCCGGGTTGGTCACCGCCTGGCGCTTGGCGGCCTGGCCGACCAGCCGCTCGCCGCTTTCGGTGAACGCAACCATCGAGGGCGTGGTGCGGAAGCCCTCGGCATTCTCGATGACCTTTGCGGTCGAGCCTTCCATGACGGCGACGCAGGAGTTCGTCGTCCCCAGGTCGATTCCGATAACCTTGCTCATGTCCCTATCCCTTCTGGCAGATCCCCGCGGCCCGCTTGGCGGCACCGGCCGGGAACCCCCGATGCGTTTGACCCTCGGCCCGCGGTCCCGAAGCCGGCCGACGTCGCATGACGGGGGCCGGACATCGCGACGGCGGTTTGTGTCACGACTTCGGGTCATATAGGAAGAGCCCGCGGACGGCGCAACACCCGATTACCGGCCATGCAACCCGGCGCCGCGCAACCGGCATCCATGATCGTCTCGGCCAGCTATCGCACCGACATCCCGGCCTTCTACGGCGACTGGTTCATGCGCCGGCTGGCGGCTGGATTCTGCCGCGCGGTCAACCCCTGGGGCGGCCCGCACGCACGCATCGACCTGACGCCCGGGACGGTCGACGGCTTCGTGTTCTGGACGCGCAACATGCGGCCCTTCCGGGACCGCTTCGCGCAGGTGGCGGCGCGGTTTCCGGCCGTGGTGCAGTACACGATCACCGGCTATCCCCGCGCACTGGAGGCAAGCACCGTGGCGCCGGCCCAGGCGGTCGTCGACATGCGGCGGCTGCGCGCGGAATTCGGGCCGCGGGTCGCGGTGTGGCGCTACGATCCCGTGCTGGTCAGCGACCCGACGCCGCCCGACTGGCACCGCGCGAATTTCCGCGCGCTGGCGGCCGAACTCGCGGGCAGCACCGACGAGGCCGTCATCTCCTTCGCCCATGCCTATCGCAAGACGCGGCGCAACCTGGATGCGGCGGCGGCGCGGCACGGTTTCGCCTGGACCGATCCCGCCGACGCGGAGAAGCGGGAGCTGGCGGCCGATCTAGCCGCCATCGCGGCCGAACACGGCATGCGGCTCACCCTCTGCTCGCAGGCGGCGTTCATCGCGGGCGGGGCCGAGGCGGCACGCTGCATCGACGCGGCCCGGCTGGCGGATGTCGCGGGGCGGCCGATCGCGGCGCGGACCAAGGGCAACCGGGCGGATTGCCTGTGCGCGGAATCGCGCGACATCGGCGCCTACGATTCGTGTCCGCATGGCTGCGTCTATTGCTATGCCGTGGGCAGCCAGGCGGCGGCCAAGCGCCGCCATGCGCTGCACGACCCGGCGGGCGAGTTCCTGATCCCGCCGGGCGGCGCGTTGCAATCTGCCTCATGCTGAGCTTGACGAAGCATGAGCGGCTGGATGCACCGAGTGGGCCTCATCCTTCGTCAGGCTCAGGATGAGGCGACGGCAGGCTATCGCGCGTCCTGCGCCAGCCGCAGCCCGGTGAACTGCCAACGCTGGTGGGGATAGAAGAAGTTGCGATAGGTGGCTCGGACATGGCCGGGCGGCGTGACGCAGGAGCCGCCGCGCAGGGTCATCTGGTTGCACATGAACTTGCCGTTGTACTCGCCGACCGCGCCCTCGGCCGCCCGGAAGCCCGGATAGGGGGCATAGGAACTCTGCGTCCATTCCCAGACATCGCCGATCATCTGGCGCAGGCTGGGACCGTCGGCGGCGGCAGCCGGATGCAGGCGGCCGGACTCCAGCAGGTTCGCGCCGCGCGCCAGCGGTTCGGACAGGCGGGCGGCCGCGACCTCCCATTCCGCCTCGCCGGGCAGCCGCGCATCGGCCCAGACGGCATAGGCCGCCGCCTCGTAGAAGCTGAGATGGGCGACCGGCGCCGCCGGATCGAGCGGCCACAGCCCGCGGAGCGTGAATTCCTGCCAGGGCGCGTCCGCCGCCGCACGCCGCCAGTAGAAGGGCGCCGTCCACCCCTCCTGCCGCACCGTCGCCCAGCCATCGGACAGCCAGTGCCGGGGCTCCGCATAGCCGCCGTCTTCGATGAAGTCGCGGAACTCGCCATTGGTGACCGGCCGCGAGGCGAGGCGGCAGTCGCGCAGCAGCACCTGGTGCCGCGGCCCCTCATTGTCGAAGGCGAAGCCGGGTCCGGCATGGCCGATGGAATGGATGCCGCCCGGCACCTCGACCCAGCGCAGCGCCGGCGCGGTTCCGGCCGTCGCGGCATAGACCGGTTCGGCAGGGGCCGGTTCGGCATAGGCCGGGTTCAGTGGGTTGCAGGACAGCACATGCTTGATGTCGGTCAGCAGCAGCTCCTGATGCTGCTGCTCGTGATGCAGGCCGAGCTCGACCATCGGTGCGATCTCGGCCCAGACGGGGTCCGGCGCCTCCAGGATCAGCCGCGCCATCGCCGTATCGACATAGGCGCGGTAGTCGAGCACCTGGGCTAGCGAGGGTCGCGACAGGAAGCCCCGCTGCGGCCGGGCATGCCGCGGCCCCAGCGCCTCGTAATAGGAGTTGAACAGATAGCCGTAATCGGGATCGAAGGCCGCGTATTCCGGCAGCTGCGGATGCAGCAGGAAGGTCTCGAAGAACCAGGTCACATGGGCCAGGTGCCACTTGGTCGGGCTGACATCCGGCATGGTCTGGACCTGCGCGTCCTCGGGGCTGAGCGGCGCGGCAAGCCGCGTGCTCCAGTCCCGGACCGCGCGATAGCGGTCGATGGCGGCGTCCCGGTCCCCGGTCTCGACGCTGGCGACGGCGGTCATGCGGCCTTCCTTTCCTTCGCTGGCTTTCGCTGGCGCGCGGAACGGCCGCGCCGCACTCACGCCGTGGTGTCGATATGCCCGGTCTCGGGCGGCGGGCCCCCGGCATCGCCCTTGGCCACCGCGACCATGGCCGGGCGCAGCAGCCGGTCATGCATGACATAGCCCGGCTGCATCACCTCGACCACCGTGCCGGCCGGACGGCCGCTGCCCGGCACCTCGTACATCGCCTGGTGCAGGCTGTGGTCGAACGCCTGGCCGACCGGATCGATCCGCTTGATGCCCTGGCGCTCGAACGCCGCCTGCAGCTCGCGCTCGACCATCTGCACGCCGAGCACGAGGTTCTTCAGGCCTTGGTCCTGGATCGCGTCGATGCTCACGCTTTGCAGCGCCCGGCCGAGATTGTCGGCCACGGTCAGCAATTCCTTGGCCAGCCCGCTGGCCCCATAGCGGCGCGTCTCCACCACCTCGCGCTCGGCGCGGCGGCGCGTGTTCTCGGCGTCGGCGAGCGAGCGCAGCGCCCGGTCCTTCATCTCCGCCAGCTCGGCCTCCAGCCGCGCCACCGCCGCCTCAAGCGTCTCCGCCGGCTGGGCGTCGGGCGCGGGGCCGGTCTCGGGGGTTTCGTCGTCTCGCATGGTCTCGTTCATGGTTCTGCCTTCCTGCGCGCCCGGTCAGCCGATCAGCCGTCCGACGACCTTGGCGGTATAGTCCACCATCGGAATGATCCGGGCATAGTTGATCCGCGTCGGCCCCAGCACGCCGATGGCGCCGAGGATGCGGTTGTCCTGGTTGCCGAAGGGGGCGACGATCATCGAACAGCCGGCCATGCCGAACAGCGCATTCTCCGCGCCGATAAAGATCTGCACGCCGTCCGCGACCTCCGCCGCCTCCATCAGCTTGAGCATCGTCTCCTTCGTTTCCAGCGCGGAGAACAGGCCGCGGATGCGCTCCAGGTCGCCGATCGCCGCCACGTCCTGCAACAGACGCGACTGGCCGCGCACGATCAGCACGCCGCTGGCGCCCGCATCCTCGGCCGACCATGTGGCCAGCCCCGCCTCCACCACCTTCGCCGACAGGGCGTCGAGCTGTGCCCGATGCTCGGCGATCTCGGTCTCCACATCGCGCCGGGCATCGGCCAGCGTCCGGTTCTGCAACCGCGCCGACAGATAGTTGCCGGCCTCGATCAGGCCGGAGGCCGGCAGGCCGACCGGCACCTCGATGATCCGGTTCTCGACCATGCCCGACGCGCTGACCATCACCACCAGCGCGCGCCCCGGCCCGAGCTGGACGAATTCGATATGCCGCAGCCGGTCCTCGGTCTTGGGCGCGATCACCAGCCCGGCGCATTGCGACAGGCCGGACAGCATCTGCGAGGCCTGCTCCATCACATGGTTGAAGCTGCGCCCGCCGGCGGCGCAACGCGCCTCGATGCTGCTGCGTTCCTCCTCGGTCAGGTTGCCGATCTCCAGCAGCCCGTCCACGAACAGGCGGATGCCCGCATCGGTCGGCAGCCGGCCGGCGGAGGTGTGCGGCGCATAGAGCAGCCCCAGCTCCTCCAGATCGGCCATGACGTTGCGGATGGTCGCGGCCGAGAGGTTGAGGCCGAGCCGGCGCGAAATCGTGCGCGAGCCGATGGGTTCGCCGCTTTCGACGAACGCCTCGACGATAAGGCGCAACACGGTGCGCGACCGCTCGTTCAGCTCCCCGATCATGGTCCGCGTTATGTAGTCACCGGTCCCCGGCCCGTCAACGGAGCGGCCCAGGCTGGACGCGCCCGCCGCCAGCCGCTAGCTTCCGGCCGCCGTCATAATACTGCAAGGAGAAGCCCATGCGCCCGTCCGGCCGCACGCACGACGCGCTGCGATCCATCGTGCTGGAGACCGAGGTCTCGAAATACGCCGAGGGGTCGTGCCTCGCGAAGTTCGGCGACACGCATGTCCTGTGCACCGCCAGCATCGACGAGGGCGTGCCGCCCTTTCTGCGCAACAGCGGCAAGGGCTGGGTGACGGCGGAATACGGCATGCTGCCGCGCTCCACCGACAGCCGCATGGACCGCAAGCGCACGGCACAGTCGGGCCGCACGCTGGAAATCCAGCGTCTGATCGGGCGCAGCCTGCGTGCGGTGACGAAGCTGGACGGCTTCGGCGAGCGCCAGATCCGGGTCGACTGCGACGTGATCCAGGCCGATGGCGGCACCCGCACCGCCGCGATCACCGGCGGCTATGTCGCGCTCTATCTCGCCTTCCGCCACATGCAGCGGATCGGCGCGGTACGCGACATCCCGCTGAGCGACGCGGTGGCGGCCGTATCCTGCGGCCTGTGGCAGGGCACGCCGGTATTGGACCTGGATTATGCCGAGGATTCGCAGGCCGACGCCGACGCGAATTTCGTTCTGACCGGCAGCGGCGGCGTGGTCGAGGTGCAGGCGACGGCGGAGAAGGATCCCTTCACCCGCGCCCAGCTGGACGCGCTGTACGAGCTGGCGGCGGTCGGGATCGGCCAGCTGCTGGGCCATCAGCGCGCAGCCCTGGGGCTGTAGGCGATGGCGCGGCGGCTGGATCGCGGCCGGCTGGTCATCGCCACCCACAATCCGGGCAAGCTGGTCGAGATCGCCGAGCTGGTCGCGCCCTATGGGGTGGACGCCGTGTCGGCGGGCGAACTGGGCCTGCCGGAACCGGAGGAGACCGGCGACAGTTTCGCGGCCAATGCGATCCTGAAGGCGAGGGCGGCCGCCGATGCCGCGGACCTGCCGGCGCTGGCCGACGATTCCGGGCTGGCGGTGGATGCGCTGGGCGGCGATCCCGGCATCTATTCCGCGCGCTGGGCCGGACCGGCCAAGGATTTCGCCGCCGCCATGCAGCGGGTGGAGACGGCGCTGGCGGCGACGGGCGCGGCCGACCGCAGCGCCCGCTTCGTCTGCGTGCTCGCGCTCGCCTGGCCGGACGGCCATGTCGAATGCTTCGAGGGAACGGTCGAAGGCACCCTGGTCTGGCCGCCGCGCGGCCGCCGCGGCTTCGGCTACGACCCGATGTTCCTGCCCTCCGGGGGACCCCTTACCTTCGGCGAGATGGAACCCGCCGCCAAGCATGCGATCAGCCACCGCGCATCCGCGTTCCGCCGGATGGTTGCAGCCTGCCTGGATTGATACAGTCCGGTTAAGGATCGGCGATCGGAGGCGGCAGGCCGCACCGGACGATGCAGGAGGCGGGGGTGGGGAGGGAACGCAGGGCGTTGCGCCTGCGCAGCATGCTGACCGTCGCCTTCACGGCGCTGACGGTGCTGCCCGTGCTGTCGCTGGCCGTCTGGGTCTGGTCGAACGCGCTGGACCGCGCGGTGGCCGAGGTGCGCGAACGCCATCTGCTGATCGCACAGAATCTCGGCCAGGCGCTGACCCGTTATGCGACCGACGCCGAGGCGGTGTTCGAGGTCTTCTACCGCAGCGACGTCGATCCGGCGGTCGCCGGCGAATCCGGGCTGCTGCAATCGCTGCATTTCCAGCATATCTGCGTGCTGCGCCTGACCCCTGGCGGCGCCGTGGTGGAAAAGACCTTCCGCGTGCCGGACGTGCCGACCATCTCGGCATTCCCCCTGCCGGAACTGTTGCCGCAGGTCCCGTCCGAGCCGGGCACGGTCGCCTTCAGCGGCGTCACCGCCGACGCCAGCGGATCGCCCGCCCTGTACCTGCTGGCGCGCGTGGACGCCGAGCGCATCGCGGTCGGGGCGCTCGCCACCGACTATTTCGTGCATCTGCAGCGGGCGATCCGGTTCGGCAAGGGCGGGCACGCGGTCATCGTCGACCAGCACGGACGCAGCCTGGCGCATCCGGACGAGGCCTGGCAGCTGCAGCGCCGCGACCTGTCCGCGCTGGCGCCGGTGCGCGGCATGATGATGGGCGAAACCGGCGTGGCCGAGTTCTTCTCGCCGGCCCTGAAGGCGCGGATGATCGCGGGCTTCACCACCGAGCCGCGAACGGGCTGGGGCGTGATGGTGCCGCAGCCCTTCGCCGAGCTGGAGGAAGAGGCCGCGACGGTGCGCGGGATCGCGGTGGCGATCATGCTGGGCGGCATCGTCATCGCCGCGTTGCTGGGCTGGGTGCTGGCCCGCTTCATCACCCGCCCCGTCGAGGCCGTGGCCGACGCCGCCGGGCGGTTCGCCGCCGGCGAGGTGCCGCAGCGGACGGACATGCTGCCGGGCCTCGTGCCCGAGGAGATGCACCGGCTGGCCGAGGCCTTCGACGGCATGGCGCAGAAGGTGCAGGCCGCGCTGGCCGATCAGACGGACGCCTTGACCGAGGCCGAGGCGGCCAGCCGGGCCAAGACCCGCTTCGTCGCCAATATGAGCCATGAATTGCGCACGCCGCTGCATTCGATCATCGGCTTTTCCGAAATCCTGCGCGAAGAGCGGCTGGGCCCGGTCGGCAATCCGCAATATCTGGAGCATGCGACCTATATCCGGGATGCGGGCCGGCATCTGCTGGCGGTGATCAACGACATCCTGACCCTGGCGCAGGCGGAAGAAGGCAAGGGACTGCTGCATGACGGGCCGGTGGATGTGCCGGCAACGGTGGATGCCTGCCTTGCCATGGTGCGGCTGCGCGCCGAGGAGGGCGGGTTGCGGCTGGAGAACGCCGTGCCGGCCGATCTGCCGGCCTTGCAGGCGGATGAGGGAAAATTGCGGCAGATCCTGCTGAACATGCTGTCGAACGCCGTGAAGTTCACGCCCGAGGGCGGCGTCGTGACCGTCGCCGCCAGCGCCGACCGCGGCGGCATGACGCTGACGGTGCGCGATTCCGGAATCGGCATCGCCGCCGAGGACATGGCGACCGCGCTGTCGCCCTTCGGCCAGGTGGACAACCGGCTGAACCGCGAATTCGACGGCACGGGGCTCGGCCTGCCGCTGACCAGGCGGCTGATGGAGCTGCATGAAGGCCGCATGCGGCTTCACAGCCGGGTCGGCGAGGGAACGCTCGTGACGCTGCATTTCCCGCCGCACCGGGTGCTGGGCGGATGATCGCGGCCGGCGACGGCCTGTCGCTGTATGTCCATTGGCCCTTCTGCCTGTCGAAATGCCCCTACTGCGATTTCAACAGCCATGTCGCCGAACGGGTCGAGCAGGACCGCTGGCGCGCGGCATTGCTGCGCGAACTGGATCATGCGGCGGCGTCACTGCCCGGACGGCGGCTGGCGACCGTGTTCTTCGGCGGCGGAACCCCGTCGCTGATGCCGCCGGCGACCTTTGCCGCCGTGCTGGACCGTGCGGCCGGGCATTGGGCGCCGCTGCCCGATCTGGAGGTGACCTTCGAAGCGAACCCGACCTCGGTGGAGGCCGCGCGGCTGGCGGATTTCCGGGCGGCGGGCGCGAACCGCGTGTCGCTGGGCGTGCAGGCGCTGGACGACGGCGCGCTGAAATTCCTCGGCCGCGAGCATGGGTCCGCCGAGGCGCTGGCGGCCGTGCGGCTGGC
>JBFWNZ010000103.1:0-10920 GCA_050250795.1 Alphaproteobacteria bacterium
CGAGCTGTTCGGCGAGATGGCGCTGATCGACGATCAGGTTCGGTCCGCAACCGTGAAAGCGGTCGAGGAAACCGAATGCGTGCGGATCGACCGCAGCCAGTTCGCCGAGAAGATGAACCGTGCCGACCCGTTGTTGAACCTGCTGCTGCTGGTCATCCTGCGCCGCTTCCGCTGGACGCAGCAGCGAATGATCCGTCAGGGGGCGGCGGCGGGAGAGGCGATGCCGGCGGCCGATGCGGCCGTGCCGGACGACGCCTCCTATATCCAGACCCGCGATCAGGCGCTGATCCGCGTGAGGCTGGAGCAGGAACTGAAGCGGGCGGTGGAGCAGGAGCAGTTCGAGCTGCATTTTCAACCGGTCATCGCCTTGCGCGGCGGCCACACGGCAGGGTTCGAGGCTCTGGTCCGCTGGAACCATCCGGACCAGGGACAGGTGTCGCCGGTCCAGTTCATCGGCATGGCCGAGGACACCGGGATGATCGTGCCCATCGGCCGTTGGGTCCTGGAGCGCGCGCTGGAGGTGCATGCCCGATTCCAGCAGGTCCATAGCGCCGCCTTTCCGGATCAGCCGCCGCTGTTCATCAGCGTCAACGTGTCCGGCCGCCAGCTTCTCGAACTGGAGGAGATCGAGGCGATGGCCGAGATCGTCCGGCGGTCGGGCCTCGATCCCAAGACGGTGAAGCTCGAGATCACCGAGAGCCTGCTGGTCGACGATCCCGAGCATGCGCGGATCGCCCTGCACAAGCTCAAGGAAGCCGGCGTGACCGTTGCCATCGACGATTTCGGCACCGGCTATTCGAGCCTCAGCTATCTGCACCGCTTTCCGCTCGATACGCTCAAGATCGACCGGTCTTTCGTGGCGAACATGCTTCTGGATAATGGCAGCCTGCAGATCGTGCGTGCGATCTGCGGGCTCGCGCGCGATCTCGGCATGGACATCGTCGCCGAGGGGATCGAATCCCCTCATGAGATCACGCAGCTTCGCGATTTCGGCTGCGGCTACGGCCAGGGCTTCCTGATGTCCCGGCCGCTGCCGATGGCCGAGGCCGAGGCGCTGCTGTCGCGGCGGATCACCTGGTGAGCCGCGCCGCGGCGCTTGCACGGATCGAGCGCCATTTCGACGAGGGCGGCTTCTTTGCTGAGCTGGAACGCCGCGTCGCCTGCCGGACCGAGAGCCAGCGTCCGGACCGGGCGGATGCCTTGCGCGACTATCTGGATCGCGAGCTGCGCGGCAGCCTGGAGCCGCTTGGCTACGACTGCTGCATTCTCGACAACCCCTCGCCAGGGGCCGGTCCGATCCTGATCGCCCGTCGGGAGGAATCCCCCGACGGCCCGACCGTGCTGACATACGGGCATGGCGATGTGGTGCGCGGTCTGGAGCCGGAATGGCGCAACGGTCTCGATCCGTGGCGGCTGACCCGCGAGGGCGACCGGCTCTATGGCCGGGGCACGGCCGACAACAAGGGCCAGCACAGCATCAACATCGCCGCCTTGCGTGCGGTCATCGAGACCCGTGGCCGGCTCGGCTTCAATTCGACCCTGATGATCGAGACGGGTGAGGAGGTCGGTTCTCCCGGCCTGGACGACGCGGCGCGCCTGTATCGCGATCTGTTGCGTGCGGATGTGCTCATCGCTTCGGACGGGCCCCGGCTGTCGCCGGATCGGCCGACCCTGTTCCTGGGTTCGCGCGGGGTGATGAATTTCGATCTCTGGGTCGATCTGCGCAGCGGAGGCCACCATTCCGGCAATTGGGGCGGGCTGCTCGCCAATCCGGGCATTGTCCTCGCCCATGCGCTTGCCAGCCTGACCTCGCCTGTCGGCGCGATACTGGTCCCTGAATGGCGTCCGCCGGCGATCCCTCCGGCGGTTCGCGATGCGGCACGGGATCTCCTTGTCGAGGGCGGCGCCGACGGCCCCTCCATCGATCCGGACTGGGGCGAGCCGGGCCTGACCCCCGGTGAAAAGGTCTTCGCCTGGAACAGCTTCGAGGTGCTGGCCTTCAAGACGGGCAATCCCGACAACCCGGTCAACGCCATCCCGCCGCGGGCGAGCGCGCATTGCCAGCTTCGCTTTACGGTCGGGATCGATCCGGACGACATCGTGCCGGCGCTGCGCCGTCATCTCGATGCGCGCGGCTTTCCCATGGTGCAGGTCCGCCGGTCCGAGACCGGCTTCATGCGCGCGACCCGGCTCGACCCGGACGATCCGTGGGCGGCCTGGGCGGTCGATTCCATCCGCCGGACCAGCGGCAAGGAGCCGGCGGTGCTGCCCAGCCTTGGCGGAGCGCTGCCGAACGATGTGTTTGCCGAGACGCTGGGTCTGCCGACGGTCTGGATTCCGCACTCCTATGCGGCCTGTTCGCAGCACGCGCCGGACGAGCATCTCCTGGCACCGGTCGCGCGCGAGGCGCTCCGTATCATGACAGGCTTGTTCTGGGATCTCGGCGAGACGCCGCCGCGCGTCTCCTAGTCCGCCGCTTCCGCCGCGCGGAGGCCGGCCTTCACCGCTTCGCAGGTGCGGCCGAGATGGCGGCGCAGCAGTTCGCCCAGCGCCGCACCCTCGCGCATCGCCAGCGCGTTCAGGATCGCTTCGTGCTCGCGGACGGCGTCGGCCCAGCGCTCCGGGGTCACATTGGCCAGATAGCGGGCGCGGCGGATGCGGCCGGCGAGACTGCGATAGAGGGCGGTCAGCGTCGGGTTGCCCGCCGCCTCCAGGATGCGCTCATGGATCGCCTGGTTCAGCCGGAAATAGGTTGCGAGGTCGCCGCGCACATGCTGGACCGCCATCTGGTAGTGCAATGCGCGGATTTCCGCGATCCCGGTATCCGTGATACGCGCCGCCGCCAGTTCGCCGGACAGGGCCTCCAGCGCGCCCATCACCGGAAACACCTCGTCGATGCTTTCGGCCGTCAGGGCAGAGACGGTGGCGCCGCGGTTGGGATGGAGATCGACCAGCCCCTCCGAAGCCAGCACCTTCAGCGCCTCGCGGAGCGGCGTCCGCGAGATGCCGAAACGCTCGCACAGCAAACGCTCCGGCACCTTGGTGCCGGGCAGTAACTCGCCCTCTACGATCATGTCGCGGACCCTGGCGACGACCTCGCGATGCAGCGAGGGGCGGGCGATGGCCTCTTCGCTCATGCCGCCAGCCCCATCTCAAGCACGCGCGCGACGTGGATCGCCGCCCGTCCGGCGCCGTCGGCGATCTGATGGCGGCAGCTTGTGCCGTCTGCGACGATCAGTGCATCGGGATCGGCCGCGCGCACCGCTGGCAGCAGCGACTGCTCGGCCATCTGCATCGATGCGTCGTAGGTGTCGGACTGATAGCCGAACGAGCCGGCCATGCCGCAGCAGCTGGAGTCGATCACCGATACCTCCAGCCCCGGCACCATCCGCAGCACCCGCTCCGTCGGGCCCATCAGGGCAAAGGCTTTCTGGTGGCAATGGCCGTGGAGCAGCGCCCGCGGTGCCTCCAAAGCCTTGAGCGGCAGGGAAAGGCGGCTGGCTTTGGCTTCCGCGTCCAGGAATTCCTCGAACAGCATTGCTCGATTGGCCAGCGCTTCCGTCTCCGCGCCGGGCAGCATTGCCCGGTACTCGTCACGCAAGGTCAGCAGGGTCGAGGGCTCCAGGCCGATCACCGGCATGCCGGCCGCGACGAAAGGCGCGAGCCGTGCCATGAGGGCGCGGGCTGCCGCCTTCGCTTCGTCTACCATGCCGACCGCCAGCAATGTCCGACCTTCATCCAGCGGCGGGTTCCAGGCACCTTGCGGGAAATGCACGCGGTAGCCCGCAGCGTTCAGCACGCGCAGCGCTGCGCGCAGATTCTCCGGCTCGAACCAGGTGTTGAAGGCGTCGGCCAGCAGAACCACGCCCGGCCCGTCTTCGGGGCCAATGGCGTCGGCCTCGGGCCGGAACCAGTCGCCACGCCAGTGCGGCAATGCGCGTCGCGCACTGAATCCGGCAAGCCGCTCCGAAAGGCGGGCGAGCGCCGGCACGCGATTGCGCAGATTGGCGATGGCAGAGAAACGGGCGGCCCAGGGCGCATAGCGCGGCAGGCCGGCGACCAGCCGTTCGTGCAGGGTAGGCGCCTGTCGCTTGCGGCGCTGGTACAGCACCTCGATCTTCATGCGCGCCATGTCGATGCCAGTCGGGCATTCGCGCTTGCAGCCTTTGCACGAGACGCAGAGCCGCAGCGTGTCGGCCATGGCGTCGGAGGTCAGCGCGTCCGGGCCCAACTGTCCCGACAGTGCGAGACGCAGCGTGTTCGCCCGGCCGCGCGTCAGGTGCTGTTCGTCGCCGGTGATGCGGAAGGACGGGCACATCACGCCCTGGAAGGCCTTCCGGCAGGCGCCGTTGTTGTTGCACATCTCGACCGCGCCGCCGAACCCGCCCCAGTCCGACCAGTCGAGCCCGGTCTCCAGCGGCGGCACCTTGTAGCCCGGCTTGAAGCGGAACAACTCGCGGTCGTCCATCCGCCAGGGCCGGACGATCTTGCCGGGGTTGAACAACCCCTTGGGATCGAACAGATCCTTCACGGTCTCGAAATTGCGGACCATTCGCCCGCCGAACATCGACTCATGGAACTCCGACCGCACGATGCCGTCGCCATGCTCGCCCGAATGCGAGCCCTTGTACTCGCGGACCATCGCAAAGGCTTCCTCGGCGATGGCGCGCATCGTCCTGGCGCCCTGTTCCTCCTTCAGGTTCACCACCGGCCGGACATGCAGGCAGCCGACCGAGGCATGGGCATACCAGGTGCCCTTGGTTCCATGCTTCGCGAACACGCCGTTCAGCCGGTCGGTGTAGTCGGCGAGGTCTTCCAGCGGGACTGCGCAATCCTCGATGAAAGAGATCGGCTTTCCGTCGCCCTTCATCGACATCATGATGTTGAGGCCCGATTTGCGGACCTCCCAGAACTCGCGCTGGTCGGCCGGGCGCTCGGCCCGCACCACGGCGCCGGGAAAGCCCAGATCGCCCATCATCTGTTCCAGCCGGTCGAGCTTTGCGACCTGTTCGTCCAGGGTCTCGCCGGCAAACTCCACCAGCAGCAGCGAATCCGGCTCGCCGCGCACGAACTTCTCGATCGTCGGGCGGAACAGCGGAATGTCGCGCGCGAGGTCCATCATCGTGCGATCGACCAGTTCGACCGCGGTCGGGTCCAGGGTCACGATATGCTGGGTCGAGGCCATCGCGGCGTAGAAGGTCGGGAAATGGCAGATGCCGAGCACCTTGTGGTCGGGGACGCGGTGCAGGTTCAGATGCACCCCTGTGGAGAAGGCCAGCGTGCCCTCCGATCCCACCAGCAGATGCGCCAGATTGGGCCGGCCGCCGCCCGGACGGTTCGAGGCGCCGGGCACCAGCGCATCGATGTTGTAGCCGCCGACCCGGCGCATCAGGCGCGGGAAACGGGCCATGATCTCATCGGCCTCGGCCGCCCCGAGATCGAGCAGCCGCCGCACGAGGGCCCGCTGGCCCGGGGGCAGGGCCGAGGCACCGATATCGGCCGGGACCTCGCCGAAATGCCAATTTGCGCCGTCGGCCATCACGGCGTCGATGCCCAGCACATTGTCGCGCATCGTGCCGTAGCGGATCGAGCGCGCGCCGCAACTGTTGTTGCCGGTCATGCCGCCAATGGTCGCGCGGCTGGAGGTCGACACATCGACCATGCACATCAGCCGGTGGCGGGCGAGCGCTGTATTCAGATCGTCGAGCGCGATGCCGGGCTCCACGATGGCCGTCGCCGCGTCGGGATCCAGATGGATCAGCCGGTTCATGGATTTGCTGACATCCAGCACGATGGCTTCGCCCACCGTCTGGCCGCATTGCGAGGTGCCGCCGCCGCGCGGCAGCACCGGCAGCCCTTCCTCGGCGGCGATCTGGATCACCCGCCGCACGTCTTCCGCATGGCGCGGCACAACGACGCCCACCGGCTCGACCTGATAATGCGATGCATCGGTCGAATAGCGGCCGCGTGTGAAGGCGTCGAACAGAACCTCGCCCTCGACCTCGCGGCGCAGGCGTGCCGCCAGTGCGCTGTCGCCGATCCGCCCCGTGCTGCCCGGATAGGCCATGCCCTTACCTCCGCGTCGATAGGACCATCAGTATAATGAATGCAAAATTCATTAGAAAGGGCCGAGAGGCGCAATTTCGGTTGACCTGCGCAAAAATGAATTCATAATTCAGGAAATGCGGCGCCGCCTCTGTATGCGAGCCGCCGTTTGTTTTCCGGGAGGTTCCGATGACGCTGCATACCGGCCGCCACTTCCTGCAGATCCCTGGTCCGACCAATGTGCCGGACCGAGTGCTGCGCGCCATGGCGGCGCCGACCATCGACCATCGCGGGCCGGAATTCGCGGTTCTGGGGCGCGAAGTGCTGGAAGGCATCAAACCGGTCTTCCAGACCGAGGGGCCGGTGGTGATCTACCCGGCTTCGGGCACGGGGGCCTGGGAGGCGGCGCTGGTCAACACGCTGTCGCCGGGCGACCGGGTGCTGATGTTCGAGACCGGGCAGTTCGCGACCCTCTGGATGGAACTGGCGACGCGGTTGGGGCTCGATCCCGAATTCGTCCCGGGCGACTGGCGGCACGGTGTCGATCCGGCGCAGGTCGAGGCGAAGCTGGCCGAGGACAAGGCGCGCAAGATCAAGGCCGTGTGCGTGGTGCATAACGACACCTCGACCGGCATCACCTCACGCATCGCCGAAATCCGCCGCGCCATCGACCGCACGGGCCACCCGGCATTGCTGATGGTGGATACGATCTCGTCGCTGGGCTCGATCGACTACCGCCATGACGAATGGGGCGTGGATGTGACGGTGGCCGGCTCGCAGAAGGGTCTGATGCTGCCGCCCGGCCTGTCCTTCAACGCGATCAGCGAAAAGGCCTTGAAGGCGTCGCAATCGGCGACGATGCCGCGGTCCTATTGGGCCTGGGATACGATGCTCGGCCCCAATGCGACCGGCTTCTTCCCCTACACGCCGGCGACGAACCTCTTCTACGGTTTGAAGGAGGCGCTCGCCATGCTGATGGAGGAAGGGCTCCAGAACATCTTCCGCCGCCACGACCGCATGGCCGAGGCGACACGCCGTGCCGTCCGGCGCTGGGGGCTTGAGGTGCTGTGCCTCAATCCGCATGAGTATTCGAGCGCCCTGACCGCCGTCATGCTGCCGGACGGGCACAATGCCGATGCCTACCGCAAGGTGGTGCTGGAGCGCTTCGACATGTCGCTCGGCAACGGGCTTGGCAAGGTTGCCGGCAAGGTGTTCCGCATCGGCCATCTGGGTCACTTCAACGACCTGATGCTTGCCGGTACGCTCTGTGGCGTCGAGATGGGACTGGAACTGGCGCGGGTGCCGCATCAGAAGGGCGGCGTCTCTGCGGCGCTCGACTATCTCGCACATGGCGAGGACGGCGCGCAGGCCGCGGCCGCCGATTGACAATCCGGCCGGCTGCGGCCGGCAGGAGGGAACTGTCCTATGGCGACGATGATCGCCATGTGCCTCGACCGGCCCGGTTCCGCACTGCTGCGGCGCCGGGTGGCGCGGCCTGAGCCGCGGCCGGGTCAGGTGCTGTTGAAGGTGTCGGCCTGCGGCGTCTGCCGGACCGACCTGCACGTCGTTGACGGCGATCTGGCAGACCCCAAGCTGCCCATCGTGCCGGGGCATGAGATCGTCGGGCACGTCGTCGCATGCGGCGAGGGGGCTGAGGGGGTGTCGGTTGGGGACCGGGTGGGCGTGCCCTGGCTCGGCTACACCTGCGGAACTTGCGAGTTCTGCGTCTCCGGCCAGGAGAATCTCTGCCCGTCGGCGCGCTTCACGGGCTATCAGATCGACGGCGGTTACAGCGAATACGTTCTCGCGGACCGGCGCTATGTCTTTGCGCTGGGCGGGGAAATGAGCGATGCCGAGGCCGCGCCGCTGCTCTGTGCCGGCTTGATCGGCCACCGCTCACTGCGCATGGCCGGCGATCCCGCCCGGCTGGGCCTGTACGGCTTCGGTGCCGCGGCCCATATCGTCGCCCAGGTTGCGCGCCATGAGGGCCGGCAGGTCTTTGCCTTTTCGCGTTCCGGAGACGTGGCGGCACAGCAGTTCGCGTTGGGGCTCGGGGCGGTCTGGGCTGGCGGCTCGGATGTGCCGCCGCCGGAGCCGCTGGATGCGGCGATCATCTTCGCGCCGGTGGGCGGGCTGGTGCCGGCGGCGCTGCGGGCCGTGCGGCCCGGCGGCATCGTCGTCTGCGCCGGCATTCATATGAGCGACATTCCCGCCTTTCCCTATCAATGGCTGTGGATGGAACGGCAGATCCGCTCGGTGGCCAACCTGACGCGCCGGGACGGCGAGGAATTCCTAGCCCTGGCACCCAGCATTCCGGTACGCACGACGGTCGTCGCATATCCGCTTGCCCAGGCGAACGAGGCCCTGGCCGATCTGCGCGAGGGCCGGCTTCAGGGTGCGGCCGTTCTCATCCCTTAGCTGGTAATCCGCGCCGGCCTCACTCGGCTGCCTTGCGGCGGGCGTTCATCGCCTTCACCTCGGGCAGGACTTCCGCGATGAGACGTTCCGTCTGGGCCGCCATGTCCGCATCGCCGTCCGCAATGGGGCGCAGGATGAACTTGGCAATACCGTTGGCGACGAAACGCTCGATCAGCCGCAGCACGGCTTCGCCGTCGCCCACGGCAAGGCCGCCGTCGCGGGCGTCGCGCCCGGTCCGTTCGGTGTAGGCGCGTCCCGCCCGCTCCACGGCCGGCTCGTCCCAGGTCCCGAACCGGACACCGAGGCCGATGCCCATATGGTCGGGATCGATGCTGCGGCCCTGGGCGGCGGCGGCGGCGTGAATTGCGGCAACGGTCTCGCCGGCCTGCTCAGGCGATTCGTAGGAGCCCTGCCAGCCGGTGCCCCAGCGTGCCGTGCGTTCGATGGCGGCCTCCGAACTGCCGCCGATCCAGAGCGGAACCGGCGTCTGCACCGGGCGGGGCGAGATCGTCACCTCGTCATAGGTGAAATGCTCGCCGTGGAAGGTCACGGACTCTTCCGTCCACAGGCGCGTCAGCAGTTCCAGCGCCTCGTTCATGCGGCCGCCGCGACCCTTGGTCGGCCGGCCGGTGGCCGTGAAATCGCGCGACCGGGTGCTGCCGATGCCGAAAGCCGGCAGCAGGCGGCCGTCGCTGAGATAGTCGATGGTGCCGCATTGCTTGGCCATCAGCAGGGGGTCGCGGATCGCCAGCATCGCGACGTTCATGCCGAATTTGAGCCGGGTCGTGGCGCCCGCAAGGCCGGCCATCGCGCTCATGCACTCCAGATAGGGCTCGCGCGAGACCAGGCGGTCCGTCTGCCATAGGGAGTCGACGCCGGCTTCGTCGCAGCGCCGCACCCAGCGCCAGTAGCCGGCGGCCGAGGAGAAGGTGAAATTGGCAAGACCCAGCCCGACGCCGATGCTCATAAAAACCTCCCGCGCGTTCTTTCGAGGCAGTTTAGGCGTGCCGGGTTCCGGCGGCGAGGCGTTCCGTGAAACGCCCTTGTCAACATTTCCGTGCAGCGGCATATCTTATGCCGTGACGGCGCCCATACCATTAGCAGACCGCTTTCGCACCCTCCGGACGAACGCCCTCTTCTAACGCGGTGAGACGAGTCATACGGCACGCAGAGTTCTGCGCGCCGGCGTATTGTTGCAATGATCAGGACGACGTAGCGATGACCACAGGTACCGTGAAGTTCTTCAACACCACGCGCGGCTATGGCTTCATTTCGCCGGACGATGGCTCGAAGGACGTCTTCGTGCATATCTCGGCGGTGGAGCGGTCGGGCATGTCCCAGCTTACCGAAGGGCAGAAGCTGGTCTTCGAAGTCGAGCCGAACGCGCGCGGTCCGAAGGCGGTCAATCTGCGCGTCAGCTGACCCCGGCGCTGTCGATGCGAAAAGGCCGCCCGTTCTCGGGCGGCCTTTTTCATTGCGCATGGCGGCCGTCCAGGCTGGCCATTCCGGCATCCGGGTATAATATTGCGCGCTGGCCGCTCAACGGCGGCGGAGAACGAATTCAATCGGGAGGAAAAAACCGATGCGACTGCTTGCCTTCGACGTCGACGGCCAGCCCCGGCTGGGGGTTCGCCGCGGCCAGGACGTGGTGGACCTGACCATCGCTGCGCCGGACCTGCCGCGCGATCCCGTGGCGCTGCTGGAGGGCGGTCCCGATGCGCTTGCGCGGGCACGGCAGGCGGCGGAGAACCCGCCGGTCAAGGCCGCGCGTCCCGCCGACGGTATCGTCTATCACCCGCCGATCTGGAATCCGCGCAAGATTATCTGCGTCGGCTTGAACTATCGCGATCATGCGGCCGAGGGCAATTTCCCGATCCCCGAATTCCCGGTCTACTTCCTGCGCCTGATCTCGACCCTGGTCGCCCATCAGCAGCCGCTGGTCCGTCCGAAGCTGTCGGAGAAATTCGACTATGAGGCCGAACTGGTCGCTGTGATCGGCAAGGGCGGCCGGCACATCCCCGAGGATCGTGCCCTGGAGCATGTCGCGGGCTATTCCTGCTTCAATGAGGGCTCGCTGCGCGATTATCAGATGCGCGGACCGCAATGGACGCTGGGCAAGAACTTCGACGGCACCGGGGCGTTCGGTCCCGATTTCGTCACTGCCGACGAACTGCCGGCCGGCGCGAAGGGGCTTGGCATCCGGTCGCGCATCAATGGCCAGACGCTCCAGGATTCCAACACCAGCGACATGATTTTCGACGTGGCGCGTCTGGTGTCCGAAGCATCCGGCGTCATGACGCTACAGCCGGGTGACGTGTTCGTCACCGGCACGCCGGCGGGCGTCGGCTTCGCACGCAAGCCTCGGGTGTGGATGAAGGCCGGCGACACGGTCGATATCGAGATCGATGGGATCGGAACCTTGACCAATCCCGTCATCGACGAGGCGTGATCTCAGCC
>JBFWNZ010000104.1:0-10813 GCA_050250795.1 Alphaproteobacteria bacterium
CGTCACCTGGCAACTGACCCTGCATCCGCTGCCGCTCGATCTGCCCTGGCTCTACCGGCTGTGGAAGGTGCGGATGGCCGGCGAGGCGCTGAACGAATCCTTGCCGATGGGCGGCTTCGGCGGCGAACCGATGAAGCTGCTCGTTGCGACGCGGACATACGGTCTCGGCGGCCGCCATGTGACCGCCTCGCTGATTCTCACGCGCACCATCAACATCCTCGCCCTGGTGGGATTCCTCGGCATCGGCTTCGCCTTCGTCCTGCGCTCGCCGGCCCTTCCGGACTCCACCAAATGGGCCGCCGGAATCGGACTGGCGGCGCTGACCGCTGGCGTGCTCGGCTTCTTCGCGGTCCAGAGCTACGGCGTCGCGACCCATGTGATCCGGATGCTGGACGGCTTTGCCGTGGCGCGACGGGCGGCCGTCACCCTGGACCATATCCGGGCCGTCGACGAACGCCTGGCCGATTTCTACCGTCGCGACTTGCCGCGCTTCGCCGCCGCCATGGCCGGCGCGCTTGCCAACTGGGCCCTCGGCGCCCTGGAGACCTTCGTCATTCTGTGGGTAATCGGCTATCCGGTCAGCTTCGTCGACGCCTGGATCATCGAGGCGGCGACTCAGCTGGCACGGGCCGGCGCATTCTTCGTGCCTGCAGCCATCGGCGTCCAGGAGGGCGCCTTCGTCCTGATCTGCGGCATGCTCACCGGGTCTCCCGCGGCAGGATTCGCCACCGCGCTGATCCGGCGGTTGCGGCAGATCGTTTGGATGGCGTGGGGCCTTCTTATCGCTGCCGGCTTCCGCCGCCGGCCCGATGCGGGCGGCGGCGCAGCCGACATCGCGGCCGACGGCCGCACCGCCGTACGGCCGGATCGCACGGATCGCTGAGAAAGGCTAACCGCTTCGCATTACACAAAATTGTGACCGCACCCCGCTTGCCTCGGAAGTGATTGTCGCCATCTTGTGAGTATGCAAATCGCTCGCTCACCGGCTATCGGCGGCAATGATGTGGCGGTGCTTCTCGGCCTGCCCATTCTGGCCGCAGTGTCATGGGCATTGCCACCCCGGACGTGGCACCGCTTCGTGCAGATGGCGGCGCCGTTTCAGCGCATCGGATGGGGGAAGCTGCCGGCCCAGCGGATCGCCGCGGCAATCGGGCGCGACGACAGCGCCGCAGCGGCGCAGGTCCTGAACAGACTGGCCGCCAACGATGTCGAGGCCCTGTTATGGCTGCTCCGCACGGCACGGGCCCATGGCTGGAAACTGCACGCGCATCTCCGCGGAGCGGCACATCTGGACGCCGCCCTGGCCGCCGGGTCGGGCGCCGTATTGTGGGTCGGCCACTTCGCCTTCGCCAGCCTGCTGTCGAAGGTGACGATGTTTGCCAATGGGTATGACGTCCATCATCTGAGCCATCCGCGGCACGGCTTCTCCGACACACGCTTCGGCATGCGCGTCCTCAATCCGATCCGGCAGCGACTGGAACGGCAGTTCCTGGCTTCGCGCGAAGAACTCAATCCGGAGAACCCGGCCGTCGCCTTGCGGACTCTCCGCCGCCATTTGGCGGAGAACCGCACCGTATCCTTCACGGCGCGCAGCGAGTCCGCGAAGCCGGTGACGGTTCCGTTCCTGTCGGGTGGCCTGACGCTTGCCACCGGTGCCGCGGACCTCGCCTATGCCTCGGGCGCGCCGCTTCTGCCGGTCATGACCCTGCGCGACCGCAACGGCGCCTTCGTCACGGAGATTCAGCCGCCGCTTCCCCTCGACCGTTCCGCCCCCCGGACGACGGCAACCCGGACCGCGGCCGCAGCCTTCGCCCGGCGGCTGGAGCCTGCGGTGCTCAGCGCTCCGGATCAGTGGCTGGGCTGGCTGCACTCCTCGCTGCGCCTGGCGCAACCGGCGGAGCCGCACGGCCCAGAAGCCTCCGCCCCTCGGCGATCTGCCAGCCGGCAAGCACCGGCAGGCTGACCGCGATTTCACGGGCCCGCGTCGCCAGCGAGATTGCCAGCATGGCCTCGGGCGGATAGCCCAGCAATCCGCCCAGCAGGACGAAGCCCGCCTCCTGGATTCCCAACCCGTTCGGCACGACGAAGGCCGCACCACGCAACGCCCCGGTCAGGCTCTTGAGCATCAGCGCTTCCGCGATCCCGAGCGGCAATCCCATGAAATGCGCCGCAATCCACACTTCCAGCGTCAGCGTCGCCCGCGACAGCGTCATCAGAAGAACCGCGGCGCACAGCCGCCCGACACGGCGATAGCTGTCGCGCAGGGCCGTGTCGGTCGCGGCCAGGAAGCCGGCCATCCCCCCCGCACGGTCCCCGATCCGGCGGCCCAGCCATCGCGCCAGCATGGCAAGCAGGCCCGAGCGCTGGACAACCACGAAACCGGCGACGCCCAACGCAAACAATCCGGCGCCCGACACGGCGGCCCGCACCACCGCCGGATCGGCCCGGAGCCATATCAGCGCACCGATCCCGATCGCCGCCCACAACACCAGCGACACGGTCTGGACGGTCTTGTCCACGACCATCCCCGCCCCTGCCGCCGCCACGGCGACGCCGCCCTGCGCAAGAATCCGGACCTTGACCACGTCGCCGCCGATCCCCCCGACCGGCAGCAGGGTGTTGATCGACCGAGCAATCAGCGTACCCCAGACGCTGCGCCCCAGACCGGGCGCCGCCGATGGCGGAAAGACGAGCCGCAGGCAGGCCGAGTCGAACAGGATGTGCGGCAGATAGGCGACGGGCAGCAACGCGGCGCCCCACCCCAATGAGAGCAGACTTTCCAGCAGCGCCCGAGGATCGTGCCGAAGGACCAGATAGCCGGTCAGGCCCAGGCCCGCGGCAAGACCGAGAACAGCCAGCCAGCGCACGCAACCGCCCTAAAACGGCATCGCCGCGACCATGCGTAAACCAGGTGACGCCCTCACGCCGCGCCGGCCTGCGCGCGGACGGGCATCTCGGACACGCCATCCGGCTGGCGCGCCACCGCGGCCAGCGCCCCGACCATTCCGGCGGCAGGCGGCGTCAGCATGGTGTCGATCCGGGTGATGAGACCGACCTGAAAAGGCTGCATCGGCTGGTCCAGCCGGATTTCGACAAGATCCTCGCTGCACGGCGTTTCCGCCAGCCAGCGGCACGGTACGACGGCCAGCATGTCGGTCCGGGTCAACAGCGCGAGCGTGGTCGCGAAATATTCGCAGACGATCGCGCGCGGCACCGGACGGCCGCCGTTGCGGCCCTTGCCGCCGAGGCCCGGCGCCGGCAGGCCAAGCCAGTCGGCATCCGCAAGCTCGGCCATGGTCCGCGCATTGCGGCGCGGGTGGTCCTTGCGCGCGACCACCACCGGGGCCGTCTCGAACAGCGGCTCGAAGGTGTAGGCCGGATCGAGGGGCGCCTCAGGCAGAGTGCCGATGGCAAAGTCGAGCAGCCCGTCGCGCAAACTGGGCAAGAGCGAGTCCGACGGCCCTTCGACGATCCGCACGCTGCTGTCGGGAAAGGCGACCCGGAACCGTTCGATGGCTTCCGGTATCAGCATCGCCGCCACCGCCGGACCGATGCCGAAGGCCACCGAGCCCACGCGCTCGGTGGCAAGCTGGGCGATTTCCTCTTCCGCCTTGCGCAACTCCGTCTGCATCGCCCGCGCGCGCACGGCGAAGGCATGCCCATAGCGCGTCGGCACCACGCCCCGGCTGGTCCGCTCCAGCAGCGGCACGCGCAACTCCGCTTCCAGGCTGCGGACGCTCTTGGTCAGTCCGGGTTGGGATGCGCCGATATTGCGCGCCGCGGCCCGGATGCTGCCGGCGTCGACGATGGCGAGGAAGTCGCGAATCTGTGCCAAGCGCATGAGCGATAGCCTCTGGCTATACCTGTGAGCATAGTGACACGCGTCACCGACCCTGTCGATGCGGGTTCCCCCCTATATCGGCCAAGTCCCTGTCACCGATGGAAGATCAGTCCGGCCCCGATGCAGATCAATGCAAACCCAGCCAGCGTCTTCACGGTCGGCGCTTCGCCGAGCCAGAAATAGGAAACGCCGATGAAGACCGTCAAGGTGACGACCTCCTGAATCGTCTTGAGCTGCGCCAGCGTGTAGGCGCCATGGCCGATCCGGTTGGCCGGCACGGCGAGGCAATATTCGAAGAAGGCGATGCCCCAACTGGCCAGGATGGCGAGCCCCAACGGCGCCGCCTTGAACTTCAGATGCCCGTACCAGGCGAAGGTCATGAACAGGTTGGAGGCGAGAAGCAGGCCGATGGGGTAGAGATAGGAGGCCATGGTCCGGTCGGTCCGTTGCTGGAAGGGCTGGCGCGATCAGGACCCATGGCCGGCGTCGGGTCAATGGCCGGCGCACCGGAACGATGAGGGGGAAACGCCGATGCCGGGATACGACCTCGCCTATGTCGCACTCGCTGTCCGAGACACCGAAGCCGCCGCCCGGTTCCTGGGCGGCTCGCTGGGCCTGCCGCGCCGCGATCTCGATGCCGGCGGCCATCCGGTTCCGGGCTTTGGAATCGGCCGCGCCGCCCTCGCCGTATTCGATGCCGCAGACCCCTTTCTCGACGCCCCGGCGCGGCCGGGCGTACACCATATCGGCCTTGCCGCCGACGATCCGGCGGCCGCCTTACGGCGGCACGGACTGACCGCGGTCGCCCAAGGCCGCGGACTGGCGGGCGGCGACCAAGCCGTCATCGCCGGCGCCGCGACCTGCGGCATCCGCACCCGGTTCACCACGCCGCTCGGCCTGTCGGGCGGCGGCGCCGCCGTGCCGAGGCTGGACCATCTGGGCATCGCCAGCGCCGACAACAAGGCGGCGATCCGCGTGTTCGTGGACAATCTCGGCTGCGCGCTGGAAAGCCAGCAGACCGACCTGCAGATCCTGAACGCGGTCGAGACCTTTACCTCCGACAAGTATCCGGTCGTCCACCACAACCAGCCGGCCCAGGTGATCGGCGGCCTGCGCGACACCTTCATCACCGTCGGCGATTGCGAACTGGAGTTCCTTCAGGATTTCGACCCGAACCTGACGCCCCGTCAGGCGCAGCATCACAAGCCCGGCGACACCAAGGGCGACCAGAGCGCGATTGCCGCCTATGTCGCCAAATACGGACCCGGGCTGCACCATATCGCCTTCAAGACGACCGATATCGACGCCCTGCTGCCCCGCCTCGCATCCGAAGGCTGGCGCATGCTGGATACCGCCGGCCGGCCCGGCGGGCGCGCCTCGCGGATCGGCTTCGTGCATCCGGCGAATTTCGGCGGCGGCCTGCTGGTCCATTTCGTCCAGCGCGTCGATCCCGACCGGGACGAGGGCTGATGCCGGATTTCGACGCCGCCTTCCGGTCCCGCCTGCACGACCTGTTCGCCTGGCGCCGCGACGTGCGGCGCTTTCGCACCGATCCGCTGCCGGACGGCACCGTCGAGCGCCTGATCGGCGAAGCCTGCCTCGGCCCGTCGGTCGGCCTCAGCCAGCCCTGGCGCTTCGTGCTGGTCGACGACCCCGCCCGGCGCGCCGCCATCGCCGCCAATTTCGCGGCCGCAAACGCCGCGGCGCTGGCCGCCCAGGACGACGACCATGCCGGCCTTTACGCCCGCCTCAAGCTGGCCGGCCTGGCCGAGGCGCCGGTGCAGTTCGCGCTGTTCGCCGACCGCGGCACCCTCCAGGGACACGGCCTCGGCCGCATGACCATGCCCGAGACGGTGGAGTATTCCGCCGTTGCGGCGCTGGTCACGCTGTGGCTCGCGGCGCGGGCGGAAGGAATCGGCCTCGGCTGGGTCTCGATCCTCGATCCCGCCACCGTGGCGGCTGCCCTCGACGTGCCCGAGGACTGGCGGTTCGTCGGCTATTTCTGCCTGGGCCGGCCGGCGGAAGAGGACGACACGCCGGAACTGGCCCGCGCCGGCTGGGAGAACCGGCGCCCGGCCGAGGCATTCATCCTGCGCCGCTGACCGGCGGCTGCGCGGTGCTGGCGGCTTGACAGCCCGGCCCGCCCTTGTCCATCTGGCGCCCGTAAGACGACAGCGAGGACGGCATGACCGACACAGCGACCGAGACCGGAAAGCGGGACTTCATCCGCGACAAGGTGCGCGCCGATCTGGCGTCCGGCCGCGTGCAATCCGTCGTCACCCGTTTCCCGCCCGAACCCAACGGCTATCTGCATATCGGCCACGCCAAGTCGATCTGCCTGAATTTCGGCATCGCGGCCGAGTTCGGCGGCCGCTGCCATCTGCGCTTCGACGACACCAACCCGACCAAGGAAGAGCAGGAATATATCGACGCCATCCAGGCCGATGTGCGCTGGATGGGCTTCGACTGGGGCAGCCATCTTTATTACGCCTCGGATTATTTCGAGCGCCTCTACGAATGGGCCGAGCACCTGATCCGCGCCGACCTTGCCTATGTCGACGACCTGTCCGCCGATGCCATAAGGGAATACCGCGGCACGCTGACCGAGCCCGGCCGGCCCAGCCCGTTCCGCGACCGCGGCGCGGAGGAGAGCCTCGACCTGTTCCGCCGCATGCGGGCGGGCGAGTTCCCCGACGGCGCGCGCGTGCTGCGCGCCCGCATCGACATGGCCTCCGGCAACATCAACTTCCGCGATCCCGTGCTCTACCGCATCCTGCATGCGCACCACCCGCGCACGGGCGACGCCTGGTGCCTGTATCCCACCTACGACTTCGCGCATGGCCAGTCCGACGCCATCGAGGGCGTCACGCATTCGCTCTGCACCCTGGAGTTCGAGGATCACCGGCCGCTCTACGACTGGTTCATCGCCAACCTGCCGGTCCCGGCGCGGCCGCAGCAAACCGAGTTCTCGCGCCTCAACCTGACATACACGGTGCTGTCCAAGCGGCGGCTGAACCAGCTTGTCCGCGAGGGGCATGTCGCCGGCTGGGACGACCCGCGCATGCCGACCCTGTCGGGGCTGCGGCGGCGCGGCGTGCCGCCCTCGGCGCTGCGCGACTTCGTCGACCGCATCGGCATCACCAAGGCGGATTCGACGGTGGAGGCGGCGCTGCTCGACCATTGCATCCGCGAGGACCTGAACCGCACGGCCCTGCGCCGGATGGGGGTTCTGAACCCGCTCAAGCTGGTGATCGAGAATTACCCCGAGGGCCGGATGGAGATGCTGCCGGCCGTCAACAATCCCGAGGACCCCGGCGCCGGCAGCCGCGACATCCCCTTCGGCCGCGAGTTGTATATCGAGCGCGACGATTTCATGGAGGACCCGCCGAAGAAGTTCTTCCGCCTGTCGCCCGGCCGCGAGGTCCGGCTGCGCTATGCCTATTTCGTCACCTGCACCCAGGTGGTGAAGGACGCATCGGGCGCGGTGGTGGAACTGCGCTGCACCTACGATCCCGCGACCCGCGGCGGCGACGCGCCGGACGGGCGCAAGGTGCGCGGCACCATCCACTGGGTCTCGGCCGCGGAGTCGGTGCCGGCGGAGCTGCGCCTCTACGACCACCTGTTCACCCGCGAGGATCCCGGCGCCGAAGGCGACTGGCTGGCCGACCTCGACCCCGCCTCGCTGACCGTGCTGGTCGGGGCCCGGCTGGAGCCGGCGCTGGCCGAGGCCGCGCCCGGCATCGCGGTGCAATTCGAGCGCCAGGGCTATTTCTGCGCCGACCCGGACTCCGCGCCCGGCCGCCTCGTCTTCAACCGCACCGTCGGGCTGCGCGATTCCTGGGCCAAGATCGCCGCGAAGGAAGGATAGCCGCGGCAGTTTGTGCCGTTGTTCCGTAACAGGGCCCGCGTATAAGACTCCCTTTGGGCGGCATATCGTACCGCCCGCAAGGGAGCGGTCCGCATGGCACAGACTCGGCGTGCCGCAGGATTCCGATACGGCTGATCCATGACCGGGCGCGGCGGCATGATGCTGGCGGTGACGGTCGGCGTTGCATTGGCGGCGGCGGTTTTGCTGTCCGCCGATCTCGGTGCGGCGCTCGATGCCACGGCCTCGGCGGGCTGGGCGGTCCTCGCCGTCTCCCTCTACCGGACCGTGCCGCTGCTGTTCGACACGCTGGGCTGGCGCGCGCTGCTGTCCGCGCCGCGGCCGGGATTGGCCGCGCTGCTGCGGGCGCGCTGGATCGGCGAATCCGTCAACACCCTGCTGCCGGTCGCCCAGGTGGGCGGCGACGTGGCCCGCGCCCGGCTGCTGGCGCTGCTCGGCACGCCGACGGCTGCGGCCGGCGCCAGCGTGCTGGTGGACTTCACCCTCGGCCTCGTCGCCCAGCTTCTGTTCACGGCGCTCGGCATCGCGCTGCTGCTGGCGCTGGTGCCCTGGCAGGGCGAAGCGGCCCCCGGCCTCGTCGGCCTTGCCGCCGCGGTCGCGGCGGTCGTCCTTCTCGTCCTGGCCCAGCGCCGGGGCTGGCTCGGCCGTATCGCCGCGAAGCTCGCGCGCTTCGCCGGCCGCGGCCTCGCCCGCTTCGCCGCCGGCGCCGCGGCGCTGGACCGCGAAGCCGCGCAGTTGCACGGCCGGCCCGCCGCACTCGCGGCCTGTATCGGCTGGCGGCTCATCGGCTGGTTCGCGCGCGGGTTCGAGACCTGGCTGATCCTGTACGCGCTCGGCATGCCGGTCGGTCCGGCCGAGGCACTGGTCATCGAGAGCCTCAGCTATTTCGCGCGCAGCATCGCCTTCGCGATCCCCGGCGCGCTGGGCGCGCAGGAGGGTGCCATCCTGCTGGTCGCGGGCTTGCTGGGCATCCCGCCCGAAGCGGCGCTCGCGCTCGCCCTGGCGAAGCGGCTGCGCGAGGTGGCGGTGTCGGCGCCGGGCCTGCTGGCCTGGGCGCTGACGGAACGGCGCGGCCTTGCGGCGCTGGGCGGCCTCGGCCGAGGGCCGGCGAAGCCATGACCGCCGCCCTGCCCCCGCTCCGTGTCGCGGCCCTCGTCGATCTTGCCTGGCGCCCCTCGGCCGGCGGCCATGTGAAATGCTGGGAGCGGCTGGCCCAGGCCGCGACCGGCCGGCCCGAGGCGCTGGACCTGACCGTTTTCTTCTCCGGCGACGCGCCGCGCACGGTGCCGCTCGCGCCCAATGTGCGCTTCCGTATCCTACCCCCGGTGTTCAGCACCGCGCGCCTGCCCTTCCTCGGCCGGCTGCCCGACGACACCGACCTCTCGCCCTGGCACCCGGCACTGGCCCGCGCGCTGGGTGAGGGCTTCGACCTCATTCACACCACCGACGCCTTCTTCGCCTTCGCGCATACGGCACGCGCGGTGGCGCGGCGGCGGCGGCTGCCGCTGGTCAACTCGATCCACACCGACACGCCCAGTTACACCCGCCTCTATACCCGCCAGACGGTGGAGCGGCTGTTCCCCGCCCCGCTGACCCGGCTGCTGCTCGACCGGCTGCATGCCGACGCCTTTGCCGAGCGCCGCGCCCTGGCCCAGCTTGCCGCCTATCACCGGGCCTGCGCCTATGTTTTCGTCTCGCGCGAGGACGAGCGGCAGCGGGCGCTGAAGACGCTTCCCGCGGACCGCGTGCGGGTGCTGCGCCGGGGCATCGACCGCAACCGCTTCGACCCGGTCCGGCGCGACCGCGCCTGGCTGGAGGACCGTTTCGCGATTCCCGCCGGCCGCACGGTCGTCTGCCTCGCCGGCCGCGTCGACCGCGGCAAGAACGTGATGATCGTCGCCGAGGCGGTGCGGCTGCTGGCGGAGCGCGGACTGCCCGTCCACCTGCTCTGCGCCGGCGAGGGGCCAGAGCGGCCGGCGATCCAGGCGATGCTGGCGGGCCATGCCACCTGCCCCGGACAGCTGGACCCCGACGGCCTCGCCCGCGCCTGCGCGGCGGCCGACATCTTCGCCCAGCCCTCGGAGATCGAGGTGTTCAGCAATGCGGTGATGGAGGGGCTGGCCTCCGGCCTGCCGGTGCTGGTGGCCGAGCGCGGCGGCATGGGCCGGCTGGTCGCGCATGGCGAGACCGGGTTGGTCGTGCCCGGAACGCCCGCGGATTGGGCCGATGCGCTGGCCGGGCTGATCGCCGACCCCGACCGGCGCCTGGCGATGGGCCGCGCCGCGCGCCGTCACGCGGAAACGCGCCTGCCCGGCTGGAACGACGTGCTGATGCGGGATCTGATGCCCGTCTGGCGCGCCGTGGCCAGCGTGCGGCATGGCTGATGTCCGGCCAAAGCTGATGTTCGGCCGGCGCATCCTGATCCTCGCCCCGCACCCGGACGACGAGGTGGTGTGCTGCGCCGCCGCCATCGGCCGCGCCCGCACGGGCGGCGCCGATATCCGCGTGCTGCATCTGACCACCGGCGTGCCGGAAGCGGCGGCCTTCTGGCCCTGGCAGCGGCCGGGGCATGCCGCCCGCGTGGCGCGCCGCCGAGCCGAGGCCGAACGCGCGGCCGGCACGCTCGGCATCGCCGTCGCCGGCTTCGGCGACATCGCCAGCCGCTGCCTGCGCCGCCACCTGCACGCGACCCGCGCCGCCGTCGCCGCCGCCATCGACGCCTTCGAGGCCGACGCGCTGTGGGTGCCCGCCTTCGAGGGCGCGCATCAGGACCATGACGCAGCCAACGCCGTCGCCGCCACCCTCGCCGGCCGCGTCGCGGTAACGGAATTCGCCGCCTATCGCCTCGCCCCCGACGGCCCCCGCTCGCAGGATTTCGCCGAGCCCGGCCCCGATGCCGTCACCCTCGACCTCACCGCCGACGAACGGGCCGCCAAACGCGCCGCGCTTGCCCTCTACGCCTCCGAGCACGGCAATCTCGGCCACATCGCCGCCGCCCGCGAGGCCGCCCGCCCGCTCCCCGCCCACGATTATGCCCGCCCGCCCCATCCCGGCCGGCTGTTCTGGACCCGCTTCCAATGGGTCCC
>JBFWNZ010000105.1:0-10764 GCA_050250795.1 Alphaproteobacteria bacterium
GACCTGGTCGTCGGGGCCACCGACGAAGATACGGGCGGCAACATCGCCGGCGCGGCCTATGTGGTGTTCGGCTCGACGGGCGGGTTCGCCGCTGCCATCGACCTTGGCAGCATCGCCGCTGGCATGGGCGGGTTCAAGGTTATCGGCGAGGCGGCTGGCGACAGGATCGGCTGGGCCGTCTCCGCGGCCGGCGATCTCAATGGCGACGGCATCGACGACCTTGCGCTCGGATCGCGGGACAACGACGCCGGCGGCGGCAACGCCGGTGCGGTCTATGTGATCTTCGGGACGACCGCCGGTTTCGGCGCCACCGTCAACCTGGACAATGTCGCGGCCGGCACCGGCGGGTTCAAGCTGGTCGGCGAGACGACGGGCGACTTCGCCGGCTACGCGGTGTCGGCGGCCGGGGACGTGAACGGCGACGGCATCGACGACCTGTTGATCGGGGCATCGGAGAACGAGGCCAGCGGCACCGATGCCGGCGCCGTCTATGTGGTGTTCGGCACCACGGCCGGGTTCGGGGCGACGGTCGATCTTGGCGGTGTCGCGGCAGGCACTGGCGGGTTCAGAATCATTGCCGAGGCGCCATTCGATCGTGCCGGCTTCGATGTGTCCTCGGCCGGCGACGTGAATGGCGACGGCATCGACGACATCCTGATCGGTGCGCGCAACAACGACAGCAACGGCACCGATGCCGGCGCGGCCTATGTGGTGTTCGGCCGGACCGGCGGCTTCGGTTCCGGCATCGACCTGGACGATGTCGCGGCCGGCACGGGCGGGTTCAAGCTTGCGGGGGCGGCGGCCTATGACCGCGCAGGCATCGAGGTTTCCGCCGCGGGCGACATCGATGGCGACGGCTTCGACGACCTGATCGTGGGTGCCGACAGCAACGACGCCGGGGGCAGCGCCGCCGGCGCCGCCTATATCGTCTTCGGCGGCAACTTCACCGGCGCGGTCAGCCAGGATGGCGGGGTCGGCAACGACACGCTGGCCGGCGGCGCGGGCGCGGATGCCATCGTCGGCGGCACGGGCGACGACGTGCTGACCGGCGGCGGCGGGCTGGATGTGCTGCTGGGCGGCGCGGGCGACGACACCATCACCGTGACCGATCTCGGCTTCCGCCGCGTCGATGGCGGCCTCGGCAACGACACGCTGGTCGTGACCGGCAGCGGGCTGACCTTCGACCTCGCCGCCCTCGGCGGCGGCAAGATCGCCGGCTTCGAGGTCATCGACATCGATGGCAGCGGCGCCAACAGCTTCGATCTCTCGGCCGCCGCCATGACGCATCTGCTGCCGGCGGGCGGTACCTTCACCCTCTCGGGCGGGGCCGACGACACGCTGACGGTCGGTGCCGGAACCTTTGCGGCGAATGGCGACTTGGCCATCGACGGTCTTGCGCTGAGCATGGAGGCGGCGAGCAATCTGCGTCTGGCCGGCGGGACGCTGGCCAATCTCGACCTCGACAATGCGGCCGGCACGCTGACACTCCGCAACGACACCTTCATCGAGTCGGCGACACTCACCAACGGCACGCTGCGTCTCGACGCCAGTGCCGGGGTGCAGACCGTTACCTTCAACGACAACACCACCATCGGCCTCGGGATGGTCCTGGCGGTCGCGGCGGCCTCGGGCACGCTGACCACTCATATCGAGGCGTACGATCCCGAGGATTGGATCGGCACCATCACCAACGCGGGCGAGTTCAGCATCGCCGATGGTGGGGCGCCGGTGACGATGTTCGCCCATTTCGCCAATCTCGACGGCGCCACCTTCACCAACAGCCGTGACGGAACGGTGTTCGACGCGTTCAGCGGCACCTATACCAATGACGGCGACTGGTATGTCTCCGCCGACCTGACCATCGAGAACATGGCGACCTTCGCGAACACCGGCGCCATCTATATCGGGTTGGGCGATACCTTCACGGTCAGCGGCGGCACCTTCACCAACGACACGGGCGGCTGGATCGGCGTTGCGGGCGCGACCTTCGACACCAGCGGCACGACCTTCGTCAACAACGGCACCGTCGATTACGGGGCCTCGCCGGGCTTCATGAACCTGGTCGGCGACATGACCTTCGGCGACACCTCGCAGACCCTGTTCGAGCTGGCGGGGCTGACGGCGGGCAGCCAGTTCGACCGGCTGGACGTCACCGGCACGCTCGATCTCGGCGGCACGATGAATGTGGCCGAGTATGGCGGTTACGAGGTCCAGGCGGGCGACAGCTTCGAGGTGATCCATGCCGGCACGTTGACCGGCAGCTTCGGCCGCATCGCCGGGCTCGATGTCGGCGGCGGCGTGGTGTTGGATGTCGCGCAGACCGACACCTCGCTGACCCTGGTCGCCAAGGCGGTCACGCAGCAGGGCGGGTCGGGCGGCGACACCCTGACCGGCACCGGTGCCGAGGACGTGCTGCATGGCGGGGCCGGCGACGACACCCTGGTCGGCGGCGGCGGGTCGGACGTGATGTTCGGCGGCGATGGCGACGACCATTTCGAGGTGTCCGACCTCGCCTTCTCGCGGATCGAGGGCGGGGCGGGGACGGACACGCTGCACCTGACGGGTGCGGGCGAGACCTTCGACCTGACCGGCCTGCGCGACGATCGGATCGCCGATATCGAGCATATCGACATGACCGACGGCGCAAGCCAGGCGCTGATCATCGACATCGCCAAGGTGCTGGCGATGTCGGTGGGCACCAACGCGCTGACCGACACCGCCGATACGCTCATCATCTCGGGCGATGCGGGCGACTCGGTCGGTCTCGGCGCCGGCTGGACCAACAGCGGCACCACGACCATCGACAACGAAAGCTACGCGATCTACCAGCATGCGGCGGGTGCGCAGGTGCTGTTGGACGACAAGGTCGCGCTGGCGTGATCTGACGGGTGGAAATCGGCTCGCCGGCCCTATCGGCGAGCGCCTTCCGGCCCTAGGATGCGCGGGCCGGACCGAACCGAGTGGGGAGAGTCTTGGCAAGACGGAAGGCACGGAACGACCGCGGCAAGCCCGCGGCCTCGACTGCGGAGACGGCGGCGGTGGACGAGACCAAGGCGGCATCGGAAGCGTTGGGCATGGAGCCTGCGGCGGAGGGCGAGAGCGCCCCGGCGGCGGCGAAGCCGCAGCTTGAGATCACGACCTCGCGCCTGTTCCAGTCCTGGCAGGCGGAGGAGAAGGTCAGCTTCGCCTTCACCACATATCAGGCCGGCAAGCTGTTCCTGGTCGGCATGCAGCCGAACGGCCGCCTGTCCATCGAGGAGCGCTCGATCCCGCGCTGCATGGGCATGACGGTGCAGGGCAATTCCCTCTATGTCAGCTCGCTGTTCCAGGTGTTCCGCTTCGAGAACGCGGTGCCGCCGGGCCAGATGCATGACGGCTACGACCGCGTCTATGTGCCGAAGATGAGCTGGATCACCGGCGATCTGGACATCCACGACATGGCCGTGGATGCCGATGGGCGCCTCGTCTTCGTCAACACCCTGTTCAGCTGCCTCGCCACGGCCAGCGACCGATTCAGCTTCGAGCCGCTGTGGAAGCCGTCCTTCATCTCGCAGATCGGGGCCGAGGATCGCTGTCACCTGAATGGCCTTGCGATGCGCGACGGCCGTCCGGCCTATGTCACCGCCGTCTCGCGCAGCGATGCGGCCGGCGGCTGGCGCGACCGGCGCGACACCGGCGGCATCGTGATCGACGTGGCCAGCAACGAGGTGGTGCTGGACGGCCTGTCGATGCCGCATTCGCCGCGGCTCTACCGCGACAAGCTGTGGGTGCTGAACTCCGGCACCGGCTTTTTCGGCTATGTCGATCTGGCGGCGGGCAAGTTCGAGCCCGTGACCTTCTGCCCCGGCTATCTGCGCGGCCTGTCCTTCCAGGGCGACTACGCCATCGTCGGCCTGTCGAAGCAGCGCGAGAACCGCACCTTCAGCGGGCTCGCCCTCGACGACGCGCTCAAGGCGCGCGACGCGGACGCCCGCTGCGGCATCGCGGTGATCGACCTCAAGACCGGCAGCCTCGTCCACATGCTGCGGATCGACGGCGTGATCCGCGAGCTCTACGACGTGGCGGTGGTCCCCGGCGCCTTCCGTCCGACGGCCATCGGCTTCCTGTCCGACCAGATCCGCCGCGTCATCAGCCTGCCGCCCAGCGACGGCTGGCCCTTCTGAGAAAGCCCGGCCGTAGCGCAGCAGATGCGCGGATCGAGTCCGCGCATGACGTTATCATGTTGAATTAAAGAGAATCGTCATGGCCGGGCTTGACCCGGCCATCTTTCTCCAGCGCCTCTTCGCCTCATGCAAAGGTCTCCAGCATGAGGGACGGGGCTTGCGGTTGAGCTACCAGTACCGCATCGAATCGCGGAACAGTTGCGCCAGGTCCTCGCGTTCCACCGGGCGGGGGCCGTTGACCAGCAGGCGCTGCTGCGGATAGGCCCGGTCGACCAGCGCCGGCACGTCCGCCTCGTCGTATCCCACGCCGCGCAGCCCGTTCGGCACGCCGGTTGCGCGCATCAGATGCACCAGCCGGTCCGCCAGGATGGCGCCCCCGTCCTTCGGGTCGGCGCCCCGGGTGTCGGCGCCCATCGCCTCGGCGGCCATCATATGCCGGTCGGGACAGGCCGGGCCGGTGAAGCGGAACACGGCCGGCGCGTTCACGATCACCGAGAAGCCGTGCGGCACCATCGCCTGGTTCGACGGCCAGCCCTCGGGCTTGTAGTCGCGGACGAGGCCGGCGACGGCATAGGCCATGCCGTGCGGCACATGGCAGCCGGCATTGCCGAAGCCGATGCCCGCCAGCATGCCGGCGAACATCATCGCCTCGCAGGTGTCCAAATCCTCCGGATCGGCGACGGCCCGCTCGATATTGGTGCCGATCAGCCGGATCGCCTCGCGGCAGGCAAGGTCGCTATACGGGTTCGCGCCCTGGCTCAGCGGCCGCGCGGTCGGCTCCTTCGGTGCGTCGCGCTTGGTATAGGGCCGCGCCGTCAGCGATTCGCAGGCATGGCTGAACACGTCGAAACCGTTTGCCGCAACGACCGAGGGCGGCAGGGTGCGCAGCACGCTGGGGTCCAGCACGCCCAGAGACGGGCGCAGCCTTGCGCTGGCGATGCCGGTCTTGGCCTCCATCTCCAGCAAATCGAAGATGGCGATGCCGGTGCATTCCGATGCGGTGCCGAAGGTGGTGGGGCACGCGATATGCGGCTTCAGCGGCCCCGGCACCGGCCGCGCCTCGCCGATGGGCGCGTTGACATAGGCCAGGAAGTCGGTGGGATAGGTCGAGTAGAGATTCGCCGCCTTGGCGGTGTCCATGGTCGAGCCGCCGCCGACCGAGACGAAGCCGTCGAACCTTCCCTCGGCGGCAAACGCGGCGCCCGCCTTGAACGAGCGGTCGGTGGGCTCGACCTCGACCTCGTCGAACACGGAGACATCGATCCCGGCGCGCTTCAGCGCCGTCATGACGGTGGCGACGGGCTGCAGGTCGGCGACGGTCGGGTCGGTGAACAGCGCGACCCGCGTCATGCCCAGCGCTTTGGCGTCGGCGCCGACTTCGCCCAGACAGCCGACGCCGAACTTGATCTTCGGCGCCTCGACGGTGAAGGCGGTGTCGCCGCCGGGAGTCGGCCGGAAATAGTCGGAGAGCGCCATCGCTAAGCCTCCTCGTGTCCGCAGTCTGGATTGTGCGTGTCCGGCGAGTATGCCACGCCGCCGCCGCCGCCGCATCCGTCCCGGCTTCTGTTGAACCGGCGGCATTGCTGCCGCAGAATGTGACATTGACCGGCCGCTGAAACCTTGGAGACGACCGGATGAGCGACGCTTCCGACCGCGAGATCGACCCAGCGCTTCAGCCGCGTCCGCAGGACGTGGACTACGACCTCGACCGGGCCTTGTCGGCGGTCGTGGCGTTGCGCTCGCGCATCCCCGAGGACGGGATGACCGCCTCGCTGCTCGGGACCGAGCGCGCGGGTCACGGCGTGCTGATCCGGGACAACGGGCTCGTCGTCACCATCGGCTATCTGATCACCGAGGCCGAATCGGTCTGGCTGGTCGACAACAACGGCGCCGCCGTCCAGGCCCATGTCGTGGGCTACGACCAGGAGACGGGCTTCGGCCTCGTCCAGGCGCTGGGCCGGCTGTCCGTGCCGGCGATCGAGATCGGGCGGTCCTCCGAGCTGCGCGCCGGCGATTCCGTCATCCTGGCCGGCAGCGGGGGACGCAGCCAGGCAACCAAGGGGCGCATCTCGGCCAAGCGCGAGTTCGCGGGTTACTGGGAATATGTGCTGGACGAGGCGATCTTCACCGTGCCGGCGCATCCCTTCTGGGGCGGCTCGGGCCTGATCGACCCGCGCGGCCGGCTGGCCGGCATCGGCTCGCTGTACGTGCAGCAGGCGACCGGCGGGCGCGAGGAGGTGGCGGGCAACATGGTGGTGCCCATCGACCTTCTCGGCACGGTCATCGACGACCTGCTGCAATACGGGCGCACGCGCAAGCCGCCGCGCCCCTGGCTCGGCATGATGGCGACCGAGATCGAGGACAAGCTGGTGGTGGCCGGCCTCGTCAATGGCGGCCCGGCGCTCTCCTCGAACCTGCGGGCGGGCGACATCCTGATGGCGGTGAACGGCCAGCCGGTCGGCGACCTTGCCGACCTGTTCCGCAAGATCTGGGCGATGGGCGAGGCGGGCGTGACCGTGCCGCTGACGATCCTGCGCGACGGCACCGAGATGAACCTGCGCATCCCCTCGGTGAGCCGCGCCGCCCTGCTGCGCGGCCCGCAGCTGCATTAGGGGCAGCGCACGCCGTCCCCCCTCATCCTGAGCCTGACGAAGGATGAGGTCGGCAGTCCTGCATCCAGCCGCTCATGCTTCGTCAGGCTCAGCATGAGGGAGCGATCGGGGCGGGAGTCAGGCCCCGCCTGCAACCCGCGCCGCGATGGCCTTGCCGAAGGCTTCGGTGGTCAGGGTGCCGCCAAGGTCGCGGGTACGCGCGGTGGCGTCGGCAAGTTGCGCGTCGATCGCCTCGCTGACGCGGATCGCCGCCTCGGCCATCTCGGGCCGGTTGTGACGCGCGCCCAGCCAGTCCAGCAACATGCCCATCGACAGGATCAGCGAGGTCGGGTTGGCGACGTTCTGGCCCGCGATATCCGGGGCCGCGCCATGCGCCGCCTGGGCGATGCAGTGCTGCGGCCCGGCATTGATCGAGCCGCCGACGCCCAGGCCGCCGACCAGTTCGGCGCAGAGGTCGGACAGGATGTCGCCGAACATGTTCGTCGTCACCACCACGTCGAAGCGCTCGGGCACGCGCACCAGGAAGGCCGCCATCGCGTCGACCAGAACCTCGTCGTATTCGACCTGCGGATACTCCTGGGCGACCGCGCGGCAGCATTCGAGGAACAGCCCCTCGGACTGCTTCAGCACGTTCACCTTGTGCACTGCCGTCACCTTGCGCCGCCGCCGCATCGCCAGGTCGAAGGCCGCGCGCGCGATGCGCTGGCTGCCCTGGCGGGTGATCTTGCGCACCGCCAGCGCGAGGTCCGGCGTCGGCATGAATTCGCCCGAGCCCATATACATGGTGCGGTCGGCATAGAAGCCCTCGGTGTTCTCGCGGGCGAAGGCCATGTCCATCTGCTTGACCGTCGACGGCACGCCCGGCCGCGTCTTGGACGGGCGGATATTCGCATACAGGTCGAATGCCTTGCGGATGCCGCCGGAGGGGTTGCGTCCGCCCTTGTCCGGCGCCGGATAGGCCATCGAATGCACCGGGCCCAGGATGGTGCCGTCGGCGGCGCCGATGGCCTCCAGCGTCTCGTCGGTCAGTGTCGAGCCGTTCTTCTCCAGGCTGGCGAAGCCGACCAGCCCATGCTCGATCTCCAGCCCCAGGTTGAAGCGGCGGTCCACCGCCTGCAGCACGTCGAGGGTCGCGGCAGTGATCTCGGGACCGATGCAGTCGCCGGGCAGGACGAGGATTTTCATGAGGCCGTGTCTCCGATGGGTCAGAAGCGTGCGATGATGAACAGGCGGCGGAACGGGAACAGCGTCTTGCCGTCCGGCCGCTTCGGATAGGCCTTCAGGATGCGGGCCCGATAGGCGTTCTCGTAGTTGGTGCGGTCGGGTTCGTCGAGCGCGGCCAGCAGGGCGCCCAGCCAGGTGCCCTTGGTGAATTCGGCGACCGGGTTCTCGCCCTCCATGATCATGCAGTACTCGGTTTCCCACATGTCGAGCGAGGCGGCGAGCGGCGCCAGCAGGTCGTAATAGAATTGCGGATCGCCCGTGGGGTCGTCCGGCCGGACATTGGCCAGCTTCTTCTCCCAGGGCCCTTCCTTCGCCGCCTCGCGCATCATCACATGCGACGGCGCGTTGTAGTTGCGCGGCATCTGCACCGCCAGCGCGCCGCCCTTCGCCACCATGCCGGCCACGCGCGGGAACAGCGTCTTGTGGCCGCCCAGCCATTGCAGCGCGGCATTGGCGAAGACCAGGTCATAGGGCGCGTCCGGCGTCCAGCGGCCGATATCGGCTTCTTCCCAGGCGATGGTCGGATAGGCGGCGCGTGCCTTGCCCAGCATCTCGGGCGAGTTGTCGATGCCGCGCACATCCGCGTCGGGCCAGCGGTCTTTCAGTACCTGCGTCACGTTGCCGGCGCCGCAGCCCAGATCGACGACGCGCTTGGGCGCCGCCAGCGGTATCTGCGCGATGAGGTCGAGCGCCGGGCGCAGCCGCGGTCCGGCGAAGGTCAGGTATTGGGTCGGGTCCCAGGCCATGAGGTCGCTTCTCTTGTTGCTGCCCGGCGGGCGGGGCCATCCTCGGCGCGTGGCGTCGCGGATGCAAGCAGGGCGGGAAATGACATGCGATGGTTAGCATGTGCCCGGCCGCTGCGCTATATCGGAGGGCGGCATCGTGGGAGTGGGGAATGGCGCGCGACGGCGAGGCGGCGGAACTGATGGCGATCCGGGCGCTCGGCTATCTGGCGGACGATCCGGACCGTCTGGCGCGTTTCGTCGCGCTGTCCGGCATGGTGCCGCAGGACCTGCGTGCCCAGGCGGCCGATCCCGCCTTTCTTGGCGGCGTCCTCGATTTCGTTCTGGGGGATGAAGCGACACTCGTCGCCTTCGCCGATGCGGCCCAGGTGAAGCCCGAAGCCGTCATGCGCGCGCGCTACGCCCTGCCGGGCGCGCCGCCGCCGGAGTGGTAGGGCCGTTCTAGCGGGCGTCGAACACTCGCACCGCCGCCAGCGCCGCGATCCGGCGGAAGGCGTCGCCGGCCAGCCGGCCCAGCTCGTCTGCGTGAAGGGTGTCGGCCTTTGCGGCTTGTGCGCTCAACGACTGCGCCCAGGCCCGCTGGCCGGCCAGATAGTTGCTGTAATCGAGAGTGACCATGACGTGCCCCGCTTCCATGCGATGACCGGATCGTCGCGCATCGGCACGCGATTTTCAGTGACCGGTATCACATGGGTGTCAGAATGCCGGAGAAGCGTTAAGGTTTCGTTGACCCGCCGCACACCGCACACACGGCCGACCCCGAATGGAAGACTTGCTGGGCCTGTTGCGCGCCGCCAGGGCGGCGATGACCGGTGGGGCGCATGCGGACGCGGCGGCGCATCTGGCGCGCGCCATCGCCTTGCGGCCGGGCTCGGCGGAAATTCTGAACGAATATGGCATCGCGCTGGCCTCGGCCGGAGATTTCGCGGCGGCGTCGGCGGCGCTTGAGCGTGCGGCTGTGCTGGCGCCGGGTATCGCGGCGATCCGCAACAATCTGGGCAATGCCTATCGCGGTCTGGGCCGGCTGCCCGATGCGGCGGCGCAGTACCGCGCGGCGCTGGACCTCGATCCCGGCTATGCCGAGGCCGAGGGCAATTTCGGGACGGTCCTCCAGCTTGCGGGCCTGCCCGACGCGGCAGAGGACGCCTATCGCCGCGCCTTGATCCAGAAGCCGGACGACGCGCTGATCCGCACCCATCTCGGCACCGCGCTGGCGGCACAGGGGCGGCTGGCCGATGCGGAGACCGAGCACCGCGCGGCGCTCGACCGTGCCCCCGGGCTTGCCGAGGCGCATAACAACCTCGCCATCGTGCTGAAGGATTGCGGACGCTTCGCCGAGGCGCGGGAATCCTATGCACGGGCGCTGGCGCTGCGTCCGGGGGATGCGGCGCTGCATTCCAATCTGCTGATGTGCCTTTGCTACGATCCGGCGGTGCCGGATGCGGCGTTGCTGGCTGCCCATCGCGACTGGGCGGCGCACCATGCCCGGCCGGCGCGGCGCCGCTTCGCCAACCCGGCCGATCCCGACCGGCCGTTGCGCATCGGCCTGCTGTCGCCCGATTTCCGCGACCATCCGGTGGCCAGCTTCGTTGCGCCCGTGCTGGCCGGGCAGTCCGGGTCCTGGCGCACTGTCTGCTATGCCGATCTGGTGGCACCGGACGAGGAGTCCGAGCGGCTGGAGGGGATGGCATTCGGCTGGTGCGACTGCACCGGCCTGTCGGATGCTTCGCTGGCCGCGCGCATCCGCGAGGACGGCATCGACATTCTGTTCGACCTTGCCGGCCACACCGCGCACAACCGCCTGCCGCTGTTCGGCCGCCGTGCGGCACCGGTGCAGGCAAGCTGGATCGGCTATCCGGCCACCACCGGCCTTGCCGAGATGGACTGGCGGCTGACCGATGCCCGCGCCGACCCGCCGGGGGACGCGGATGCGCTGCATACCGAACGCCTGTTGCGGCTGCCCGATTGCTTCCTCTGCTATACGCCGCCCGAGGAGGCGCCGCCGCTGCCGCCATCGGCCGA
>JBFWNZ010000106.1:0-10749 GCA_050250795.1 Alphaproteobacteria bacterium
TCAAGGCGCTGCTGGTCAACACCATCGGCGGCGTGGTCCAGCCGGGCCAGGATCTGGTCGAGATCGTGCCGCTTGAGGACAAGTTGCTGATCGAGGCGCGCATCCGTCCCGCCGACCGTGCACAGTTGCGGCCGGGATTGCAGGCGACGGTCAAGGTCACGGCCTACGATTTCTCCATCTTCGGCGGTCTTGAAGCGACATTGATCGACATCAGTCCGGATACGATCACCGATGAAGAAGGTAACGCCTTCTATCGAATCCGCCTGCGTACGGAATCGAACAGCCTGGGTCCGGAACGGCCCATCGTTCCGGGCATGACGGCGACAGTCGATATCCTGACGGGCGAGAAGACCGTTCTGGATTACCTGATGAAGCCGATCATCAAGGCGCGCGACACGGCACTCCGCGAACGCTGAGCCGTGCCGTCCATGTTCACTCCTCTGGTATCGGCCGAACGACGGGTGTAGTACCCAGGCTCTAGGTCGGCCGTCCGGTTGGGTCGGCGAACTGCGGCAAGAGGCTGTGCGGGATGTCCGTGTCATCCGGCTATTGGCGAGATTTGACCACCGCCGATTTTGCGGCGCTGGACGCTGAGCGGACTGTCGCTCTGCTGCCTATTGCGGCGATTGAGCAGCACGGCCCTCATCTGCCGGTCTCGGTCGATTCGGCGATCAACGAAGCCCTGGTCAATGCGGCGGTGCATCGTGCCCCGCCCGATCCGGTTTTGCTGGCCCTGCCGATGCAGAGCGTCGGATACAGCATCGAGCATATGCGGTTCCCCGGAACCGTCTCGCTTAGTGCCGATACTCTGGCCCGCATCTGTGTGGATATCGGCGATGCCGTCGCGGCCGCGGGGCTGCGCCGGTTTCTGATCTTCAACTCGCATGGCGGCCAGACGCAGATCATGCGGACCGTCATTCGTGAATTGCGGGCCCGTCACGGAATGCTGGCTGTTGCGGCCAGTTGGTTCGATCTCGTCGACCTCTCCGATTTGTTCGAGGCGCCGGAATTGAGCCACGGCATTCATGCCGGGGCAGTGGAAACCTCTGTGATGCTCCACATCGCCCCGGAGCGTGTCCGAATGGAACTGGCCGGCGATTTCCCCTCTGCTGGGTGCGCGGTCGCAGAGAATTCGGCACATCTCACCGCCACGGCGAAGGTCCAGTTCGGATGGGAGGCGCAGGACCTGCATCCATCCGGTGCTGTCGGGGATGCTGCACAGGCAGACGCAGAGCGCGGCCGAATTGCGTTCGAGCGCGGGGTCGATGGGTTGCTTCGCTTGGTCCGCGATATCGCCCGGTTCGACCTGACGGCTCTGCGCCCGGGTCCTCGGCAGTAACGTTCAGCTGTCGTAGGCGATCAAGGCATCGGCCGGCACCGGCAGGCGCTGGCGGCCGTTCAGGAACGTCAACTCGATGATGCAGGCGATGCTGCGCGGGTCGCCGCCGACCTTGCGTACGAGTTCGACCGCCGCCGCCGCTGTCCCGCCCGTGGCGAGCAGGTCGTCCAGGATGACGACGCGCTGCCCCGGCGTGACGGCATCGGCCTGAATCTCGATGGTGTCGCTGCCGTATTCGAGATCGTAAGTATGCCGGATCGTCGTGCCGGGCAGTTTGCCCTTCTTGCGGATCATCACGAATCCGCACCCCAACGCCAGCGCAAGCGGCGCCGCGACCAGAAAGCCGCGGGATTCGATGCCTGCGAGCACATCTGGGCGATGCGGTTTCACGACCGCCGCCAGCTGGTCGATACAGCTCTTCCAGGCCTGGGGATGCGCAAGCAGCGTCGAGATGTCGTAGAACAGGATGCCGGGCTTGGGGAAATCCGGAATGGAACGGATATGGTCCTTGAGGTTCATCGCATCCTGCTCGTTTCGTTCGATCGAATCCGGCCCGTTGCCGGCGGGGCATGGTAATGCCGGCCCCGAAGCACCGCAATGCGGCGGCGGCGCTTTGCCCTCATGAAACCCTGTGCTATCTCCGATGGGCAACCTGGGCGGCGCAGGAGGCGAGGCGATGGCCACAGCCGAGGCACAGGCCGGCTGGCTTGAGGCGGAAACCGACGGCGACCGATTGCTGCTCAAGGCATGCGGGGCGTGGACGGTTGCCGTTGCGGCTGCGCTCGATCTGGCCTTAGAGGCTTTGCCCGCCGGGCGCACAAGTCATGCGACCATCGATCTGTCGCGTCTGAACGCACTGGATACAGCCGGGGCGTGGCTTATCCATCGGACGATGACGCGGTTGCAGGCGGGCGGCCTCTCCATCGTCATCCACGGCGCCGATCCGTCCCATGAGCCCTTGTTGCATCTCGTTGCCGATGCCGACCGTCCCACGGGACCGGCGGTCGGGCGGGATAATCCTTTTCTTTCGGTTCTGCTGCGTCTCGGCAAGGGCGTGATCGATGCCGGGACGGAGGCGAAGTCGCTCGTCTCGTTCTTCGGTTTGACCGTCATCACATTCTTTCATTGCATGGCCCGTCCGCGCCGGTTCCGGATCACGGCGTTGGTCAACCAGATCGAACGGACCGGTCTGGATGCCGTGCCCATCGTCGGCCTGCTGTCCTTTCTGATCGGTGTCGTGCTTGCCTATCAGGGGGCAGACCAGCTGCGTCGCTTCGGTGCCGAGATATTCACCGTCAATCTTCTCGCCGTCTCGGTCCTGCGCGAGATCGGCGTGCTGATGACGGCGATCATGCTGGCGGGGCGCTCGGGCTCTGCTTTCACGGCCCAGATCGGTACGATGCAGGTGAACGAAGAGGTCGCAGCGATGCGGACCCTGGGGCTCGATCCGGTCGAAGTTCTTGTCCTGCCGCGGATCAACGGTCTGCTGATCACGCTGCCGCTGCTGACATTCGTGGCCGATATCATGGGCGTCCTGGGCGGGGCGATCATGGCGGTCACCGCTCTCGACCTGTCGATCGTCCAGTTCATCCGCCAGTTCAAGGAAGCGGCCGAGTTCAAGCATTTCCTGGTGGGCATGGTGAAGGCGCCCGTCTTTGCCTACATCATCGCGCTGGTCGGATGCTTCGAGGGACTTCGGGTCTCCGGCAGCGCGGAAAGCGTGGGGCAGATGACGACCAAGGCGGTCGTCGAGGCGATCTTCCTCGTTATCTTGGCGGATGCGGTGTTCTCGATCCTGTTCTCGATCATGGGCGTCTGACATGGCGGCGGCTTCGCAAGCAGTCATTCGCGTGCGCGGGCTGCGGACGCAGTTCGGTCCCCAGGTCGTCCACGACGGTCTCGATCTGGATGTCCTTCGTGGCGAGGTGATGGGGGTTGTCGGCGGTTCGGGCACCGGGAAGTCGGTTCTCCTGCGGACGATCATCGGCCTGAATCCGCCGCGTGCCGGCAGCATCGAGGTCCTTGGGGTCGATATCGCAGGGGCCGGACGTCGCGAATGGCAGCGTCTAAGAACGCAGTTCGGCGTGTTGTTTCAGGACGGCGCCTTGTTCTCTTCCCTGACTGTCGCCGAGAATATCCAAGTGCCGATGCGCGAGCACTTGTCCCTGCCGCAACCGCTCATGGACGAACTGTCGGCGCTGAAGATCGCGATGGTCGGATTGCCGCCGGACGCCGCCGGCAAATTCCCGTCGGAGCTGTCGGGGGGGATGCGGAAGCGGGCCGGCCTCGCGCGTGCATTGGCCGTCGACCCGCAGATCCTGTTTCTCGACGAGCCGACGGCCGGACTGGACCCCATCGGCGCGGCCAACTTCGACAAGCTTGTACGCAATCTGCAGCGCAGCCTTGGGCTGACAGTGTTCATGGTGACCCACGACCTTGACAGCCTGTCAGCTATCTGCGACCGAATCGCTGTGCTCGTGGACAAGAAGGTCCGGGTGGGAACGATGGCCGAGCATCTGGGCGATCCGCACCCCTGGATACGATCCTACTTCCACGGTCCCCGGGCACGCGCCGCGGCGATTGGAACCGAGGGCGCGGCCGCGGGTTGACCCGGCGGTCCAACAGGGACAGCGGATGGAAACGCGGGCCAGCTATCTCGTCGTCGGCAGTTTTACACTCGCAGTGATCGTCGCCTTGATTGCGGCTGTGATCTGGCTGGCGAATGTCCAGTTGGACGAGGATTTTGCGTATTACGACATCTTTTTCTCGGGATCGGTCAGCGGGCTGAAATCGGGCAATCCGGTTCGTTACCGAGGTATCCCCGTCGGCGTTGTGACCGATATGCGGATCGACCCGATGAATGTCGAGCAGGTCCGGGTCACCATCGAGGTGCCGGTGGATACGCCGATCAAATCGGATTCCGTTGCCTCGCTCGAGATGCAGGGCATCACGGGAGTGGCCTATGTGCTGATATCGGGGGGCACCCAGCCGGCCGAGCCGCTTCGGCGCAAGGCTGGCGAACCGCGGCCCGTGATCCCATCGAAGCCGTCCCAGTTGCAGGAACTGTTCGATACGGCACCGGAGTTGTTGAACCGCTTCGTCGCTGTGGTCGATCGCGTGCAACTGCTGCTCAATCCGGCCAACATCGAAAGCTTCGGCCGGACGCTCCAGAACGTGGAAACCCTCACGGGCGCTCTCGCGGCACGCAGCGACGACATTTCCGGCCTGGTCGGCGATGTCTCGGCGATGGCGAAAGATATGCGCGTGGCCACGCAGGATGCGCGCGTCACAATGTCCGAACTTCAGGCGCTGTCGAAGGATGTGCGTGTTGCCGTGCCGCAGTTGGCGACCAAGCTTGAGACAACGCTGACCATCGTCAATGACGAGATGGGAGGGCTTGGAACAGAGGCGAAGGACATGCTTGGCTCGCTGCGCGCCGCATCGGACAATTTCGCCAAGGCATCCAACGAACTGGCCGACTTGATCGGGCGCAACAAGCGGCCGATTGACGACTTTGCGTCCGACGGCTTGTACGAACTGACCCATCTTCTGTCGGAAGCCCGGACCCTGGTTTCCGCTCTGACGCGAATTTCCGCCAAGATCGAGCGCGATCCGGGGCTGTTCCTGTTCGGACGGTCGGACCCCGGCGTGGAGGTGAAATGATGCGATCGGCGATCGGCAAGACGGTTCTGGCGAGCCTCTTTCTAGTCCTTGCGGCCTTGGGCGGGTGTGTCGAACTGCCGGGACAGAAGGAGGAGCCGCCGCGTCTCTATGTGCTGACGCCGAAAAGCACATACGAGGACATCGCCGGGCGGGTCGACTGGCAATTGCTGGTCGAGACGCCCATTGCACCTGCCGGCTTGAACACGAGCCGGATCGCCCTTCAGGATTCGCCGATCGAGCTGCGCTACTTCATCCGCGCCCACTGGTCCGATGTTGCACCGAAGATGGTGCAGACCCTGCTGGTCGAATCCTTCGAGAATTCGGGCGGCATCGTCGGTGTCGGGCGCGATGCCATCGGCCTGCGGTCCGATTTCGTGCTGAAGACCGACATGCGCGAATTTCAGGCGGAGTATCCGTCGTCGCTCGGCCAGCAAAATGGCGTGATGAGCGATTCGGCGCCCGCGCCGACGGTGCGCGTGCGCCTCAATGCCAAGCTGGTCCGCATGCCGGACCGCGTGATCGTGGCCACCCAGACTTTCGAGCGCAGCGTGCCTGCTGGACGGAATGCCATGGAATCCATCGTGGCGGCCTTCGATGAGGCGCTTGGCAAGGTGTTGAAGCAGGTTGTCGTCTGGACCCTGACGGAAGGGAAAGCCAATGCGAACCGGCCGGCGGGTTGAGCCTCCGGCGCGCCGACGGGCCTTTCTTGACCGTGCCGTGAGGGTGACGGCATAGTTTCTTTGCGTTGCGCGATGGCCCCCGGGTCGTTGGCAGCGTTGCCGAAAGGCGGGGGATGCGGGCCTCGGCCTGTGTCGTCGGCAGACGACGGGTAGGGAACGAGGGAGCCGAGGATGCGAATCTATCCCATATTCGCCGCGGTGCTGCTGTGTGCCGCAGGCCTGTCCGACGCCGCGCATGCAGCCGACCGTCGGCTTATCAATATCGGCACGGGCGGGCCGACCGGCGTGTACTTCGCGGCCGGAAATGCGATCTGCCGGATGATCCACAAGGAAGGGACTCAGGGGGCCAAGGACGCGCGCCAGCACGGCATCCGGTGTTCCGCGCCATCGACCGGCGGGTCCACCTTCAATATCGATCGTGTGGCCGAAGGAGAACTCGACTTCGGGATCGCCCAGTCCGATTGGCAGTACAACTCGTACAACGGCGTGCTGCCCGATCAGGTCAAGCCGTTCAAGGACCTCCGGTCCGTCTTCGCGATCCATCCCGAACCGTTTCAGGTAATCGTCGGCGCGAATAGCGGCATTCGCAGTTTCAGCGATCTCAAGAGCAAGAAGGTCAATATCGGCAATGCCGGATCGGGCCAGCGCGGCACGATGGAAGTCCTGATGGAGGCCTATGGTCTGACGACGCGCGATTTCAGCCTGACGACCGAACTCAGTTCGACGGAACAGGCGCGCGCGCTATGCGAGGGCAAGATCGATGCGTTCGGCTACACCGTGGGTGTGCCGAATGCCGGCGTTGCCGTTGCGACCGACAGTTGCGGGGCGCGGATCATCGGCCTCAATTCGCCCATCGAGAAAGGGCTGGTTGCGAAGAACCCATATTATGCCTTCGCGACGATCCCCGCCGGAACCTATCGGACGACGGATGCCGATATCGTGACCTTCGGTGTGGTTGCGACACTCGTGACGAGTGCCGGTCAATCCGAGGACGTGGTGTACGAAGTCGTCCGGTCGGTCATGGAGAACATCGAGGATTTCCGGAAGCTGCATGCAGCCTTTGCGCATCTCGACCCGAAGCGGATGGTGAAGGACGGCTTGTCCGCCCCCCTTCATCCAGGCGCTATCCGATACTATAAGGAAAAGGGCTGGATGTAGCTTCGCGCGCGCCAGCCGCTATCGTTGCGGCGGCGCGCTCAGCGTCGGATCGAGGACTGCCGGCATCTGATCCTCTTTGTGCGCCGGCTCCTGTTGCATCATCAGCGCTGGATCCAGGACGGGCTGGTTTTCCTGCTTCTGCGGCGCCCGCGCTGCGGGGCGTTGCTGCGGCTTCGCCGGTGCCGGAGCGGGCGCAGATTGCATCATCTTCGCCGGATCGAGAACGGCCGGCTCGGCCGGAGCCGGCTGAACGTTGCCGAGCGGCGCCGGTGTCGGCGCGGGTCCCATCATCTTCGATGGGTCGAGCACATCTCCCGCCGGACCGGACGGCATCGCCGGGCCGCCCATGCCGGTCGGCACCGGCGGCTTCTCGCCCGATAGCAGGGCGTTGAAAATCGCCGTTCCCGTGGCATCGTCGCAGGTCTTGCAGAAAGGCAGGTCGTCGTGGTGCAGGCTTTTCGACACGGCCACGATCTGACCGTCGGGTGCGATGACGGTATAGCGCCAGTTGCCCGCATAGGTCAGGAATCCGCGCTGCATCTTTTCCAGCAGCACGAGAGGACCTGCGCTGACGGCACCGTCCTGGGCGACGGAAAAACTCGGGGTCGCAATCACCGCACCGAGCTGCGGCTTTCCTTTGCTCAGGAACGGTGACTGGGTGGTCGCGCGCTCGTTCGCATAAACGGCGACATAACGGTCGGCATGCGGAGGCGATTGAATCGGTGCCGCGTCCCGACGTTCCCAGTTCGTGTAGTCGCGGGCGAAGATGTGCCCGGACGCGTCGTAATGCGCATGGGACATGACGCAATCCATCACGCTGGCGGCGGCTGCGGCCGATAAACCGCCGGCTGCGCTGCTGCCCGCGGGCACGCGGCATGGCGTCGGCATGTCGCCAAGGCCGCCCTGCTGCATCGGCGCCATCGCGGGAGGCTCCGGCATCGGTGCCATCGTCGGGGCTGGGGCCGGCGCCATGGGGGGCGGCTCGGCAGGCATCGTGCGCACGGGGGCAGCCGATTCCCGCCCCGGCTCGCTGGCGGATGCTGGCATCGTCACTGAAAGCACCGACGCCAGCACGCCGAGTGCGCATGAAGAAGCGAAATATCCACCCTGCATCGAAACGTTCCCGACTTTGCCAGCAATAAGTACAGAATCTGACTGCTATTCTTAACGCAATTTATACCCTCATACAAATTACTTTGTTATTCGCAGATTCAAAATGGCTCATCAATAACCACATTTTGCGGTCGTTTATTAAACTCCATCGATTGCTTGTATCTCGGTGCGAACACTATCGCTCTCGAATGTCGGCTTTGGAGCAGAATTCAAGGAAAAGCGGAGGCATTGGGATACCGGGAACGTGCAATACGCATCGACGCGCATCGGGCCGCGTGTATAATTCGGACGCCTTGGGACGTAGCCGAACAAAGAATCGGACCGTCGATGAGGTGGGCGGCGTCAAGTCGCCCTCGCAAACAAAAAATGGCGCGTGGCGTCCAAGCCGCGGATGTCTCGTCGGCCGATTGGGAGGAATTCAGCAATGACCACAACAGAGTCGAAGTCTGTCCGGAATCCGGCAAACCGGCGGCGTTTCCTGAAGGGAGCACTTGCCGGAACGGCCGCCGCGACTGCGGCGGTGGCGATGCCCAATGTGTCACGCGCCCAGACCGTCACGCTCAAGATGCAGGGCGCTTGGGGCAAGGGCGACATCTTCAACGACATGGCGACGGAATATATCGATCGCGTGCAGGCTATGGCCGGCGGGCGCCTGAAGATCGATTACCTTGTCGCCGGCGCCGTGGTCGGCGCTTTCCAGGTGCAGGATGCCGTGCATCAGGGCGTTCTGGACGGCGGTCATGGCGTGACCGTGTATTGGTATGGCAAGCACAAGGCAGCGTCGCTGTTCGGCACCGGCCCCGTGTTCGGCGCCAACGCGGCCCAGATGCTGGCCTGGATTCACAAGGGCGGCGGCAAGGAACTCTACAAGGAACTGCTCGACAGCATCCTGAAGCTGAACATGGTCGGCTTCTTCGCGCTGCCCATGCCGGCGCAGCCGCTCGGTTGGTTCAAGAAGCCGATTACGACGGCCGCCGACATGAAGGGTCTCAAATATCGGACGGTGGGTCTTGCGGCCGACCTGATGCAGGCCATGGGGATGGCCGTCGCGCAGCTTCCCGGTGGCGAAATCGTGCCGGCCATGGAACGCGGCGTGATCGACGCCTTCGAATACAACAATCCGACCTCGGATCGCCGCTTCGGTGCCCAGGACGTCGCGAAATACTACTACCTGTCCAGCTACCATCAGGCGACGGAGTATTTCGAGATCATCTTCAACAAGGGCCGATTCAACAGCCTGCCCAAGGAGCATCAGGCGATCCTCGAATATGCGTCGGAAGCGGCCAGCACATCCAACTATGCGACCGCGATGGATCAGTATTCCAAGGATCTGCAGGAGCTGATCACGAAGGATAAGGTCAATGTTTCGCGCACGCCCGACTCCATTCTGAAAGAGCAGCTGGTGGCCTGGGACAAGATCACGCCGCCGCTGATGCAGGATCCTTTCTTCGCCAAGGTGGTGGAGAGCCAGAAGGCCTGGGTGAAACGGGTCGGCTTCTACGAGATCACCAACGCGATCGACGTCCGGTCCGTCTACGAGCACACCTTCCCGGGCGTTCTCAAGTAGCACCCGTTGCGAAGCCGGGGAGTGGGGCGGTGCCGCGCGTACCGCCCCGTCTCTTTTCGTGACCGCTGGGGGAGTGGGGCATGAAGCTGCTTTTGATGATCGACCGGCTGAACGCCTGGGTCGGAAAGTCTTTCGCCTGGTGCATCCTGATCATGACCTTCGGCGTCAGCTACGAGGTCCTGGTGCGGTATATGTTCCGGGCACCCACGACATGGGCGTTCGATGTCAGCTACATCATGTACGGCACGCTGTTCATGATGGCGGGTGCCTATACGCTGTCCCGCAACGGCCATGTACGCGGCGATGTCCTGTACCGGCTTTGGGCGCCCCGAACGCAGGCCAAGGTGGAACTGGTCCTCTACATCCTGTTCTTCTTTCCCGGCATGCTGGCGCTGCTTTACGCAGGGGCGGGATACGCGGCCGATTCCTGGCGCTATAACGAAGTCAGCATCAACAGCCCCTCCGGCATCCCGATTTATCAGTTGAAGACGGTGATCCCGGTCGCTGCCTTCTTCATGCTTCTGCAAGGAATTGCGCAGGTCATCCGCTGCATCGTCTGCATCCGGACCGGCACTTGGCCGCAGCAGCTTCACGATGTGGAGGAGACCGAGGTCGTGCTCATGCAGCAGCGCGACGCGGATATCTCCAAGGGGAGTGACGGGCGATGACCGATCCGCAGATCGCCATTCTGATGCTGGGCCTGTTCATCTTCACGATCCTGCTCGGCTTTCCGATCTGTTTTACCCTGATGGCGATGGGGGTCGGGTTCGGCTACTACGCCTACTACGATCCCTCGCTGATGCAGTCGATCTTCCAGAATCGCGTGTTCAGCCTGATCGTCAATCAGACATTCTCCGTGATCTCGAACGACGTTCTGACCGCTGTACCCCTGTTCCTGTTCATGGGCTACATCGTGGAACGCGCCAATATCGTGGGGCGGCTGTTCCAGACGTTGCAGATCGCGGCGAACCGGATTCCGGGCTCGATGGCGATCGCTGCGCTCGCCACCTGTGCCCTGTTCGCGACGGCGACGGGGATCGTGGGTGCGGTCGTCACGCTGATGGGTTTGCTCGCCTTTCCGGCGATGCTCAAGGCCCGCTACGATCCCAGCTTCGCCGCCGGCGTGATCTGTGCGGGCGGTTGTCTCGGCATCCTGATCCCGCCCAGCATCATGCTGATCGTTTATGCCGCCACGGTCGGCACCTCCGTGGTCAAGCTCTACGCCGCTG
>JBFWNZ010000107.1:0-10677 GCA_050250795.1 Alphaproteobacteria bacterium
GCAACCGTAAAGCGGCGCCATGCACGTCATCCAACCATGCGTCCATGGCGGAGAGGGCGTCTTCCGGCTCAGCATCGGCGACAGGTTGGGTGAGCAACGCGTCCAGATGCTTCTCCCAGGCGGTCATGGCTGCTTTCATCTCATTCATGTAGGTATAGCGGTTGTAGATTTGGGCGACGGTTGACAGGCTTCCGCCGGCGATGTGATTGAGGATCTTCTCGACCACGATCTGGGGCACCCCGAGTGCAGCCATGCCGGATGAGAACGTCCGGCGCAGGTCGTGCAGCGTCCAGCCTGCGACCCCGCATTCCTTGTCGAAATCGGTCTTGGGCTTTCCCCACCCGTTGAACGTGGTGACGGGCGTGCCGCGCACCTGTTCGCGCGCTGCCGGGAAGACGTATGGGTTGTCCTTCAGCCTCGGAATGCTTTCGAGGACATCATGCACGGCCTGGCTGGTCGGAAAGGTGTGCGTTCGGCGGTTCTTGGAAATGGTGCCAGGGATCGTGATCGTGGCGTCGGTGATCCAATCCCATTCGAGGCGACTGATTTCCCTTCTGCGCTGTCCGGTCAGTATGAGCAGCGAGACAATCCGGTGGAATGCGGTCGTGCCGGCGCGGGCGGTCCGGTACACCGCCTTCAGTTCCTCCTTGGTAAGGACGCGTTCCCGGAAGGTGATCTTGTGCGGCGCTTGCAGCCCTTCCATCGGGCTGTGGTGCAGGTATCGACGGCGGACGCACCATCGGAACAGTGCGCGCAGAGACCAGAAAGCGTGTAGCGCCGTGCTCGGTGTATTCTGCAACTTGTCGATGATCTTCAGGACATCGTCCGTGGTGATGTCCTCAAGCTGCTCAGTGTGGAACGATTTCCAATATTTGTTGAGGATGCGCTCGTCTTCGTTGACCGTTCGAGGACGGTTCCGCGGCCGTTTGTCGGCGATGAAGCGGGTGCAGGCTTCGGCGAAGGTAAGGCGTTTGGGCCGTTGCTTGCCGAGCGTCTGCTCCGCGAGGAGGCGTTTCGCTTCGGCGCGGGCGTCCTTGAGGCTGATGACGCCGACTCGACCGATCGTGACCCGCTGCCGGCGTTTGCCGTAGGTGAGGACGTAGGAGGCCGTGCCCGCGTGCGAGACCCGGACGCCGAAGCCCGTTACGGTGTCGCAGGGGTATACCTGAGCACCGCTCTTGGGAGGCTTCAAGGCCTTCACGGTGACGTCCGTCAGGCGCAAATTTGTCTCACTATTGTCTCGCGAATAGGGCGCGTAGAGGCGTTTCAGGATGAGCAACTATGTGCCATCCTAACACGGGAAACCCGCAGAAATCAGCCATTTTTTGGGGTGTAGTGTGTCAGGGGGAGAAACCCCCAAAATAGATTACAAAACCGCTGCTCTACCGCTGAGCTAACCCGGCATCGTCTGCGACCGGCGGTGGAGCGGGTACACGCGCCGGGCGGCAGCAATAGCATGCCCGAACGGGGTTCGCGAGCCCATCCTCCGCTGAGGGCTCAGCGGCATAGACGGCGGCATAACCCCGTCGCGTGGGCGCGAACGCGGCCGTCGGCACCGGCATGCGCATGCCGGCGCATGCATCGCATTAACCGATTGAGAAGCTTTCGCATGCCACTCTCCCGCAGGGCGTTTGGCGGGGGCAGCAGCGAGGCACGCATGGACGACGATGCGTCGGATACTTCTTTGTCTCTACACCGACGACCCTCGATCCTGGTGGTCGACGACGATCCGAATGTCGGCGCCATCGTGGCCCGCACAATGGCGCATATGCCGGTCGACTGTGTCGTCGCCGAGGACGGCGAATCCTTTCGCCGGCGCTACAAGGAAAAGCAGCACGACCTGGTCGTGCTCGACATGCATCTGCCCGACACCGACGGGATCGAACTGTTGCGCTATATCGGGGCGCAGACGCACCGCACGCGCATCCTGATCGTCAGCGGCCGCGACGCGCGGTTGATCAAGGCGGCGGCAAATCTGGCGCGGGCGCTGGGCCTGGACGTGGTGGCCCATATGCAGAAGCCGCTGGCCGTCAAGCGCCTGCGGAGCTGGATCGAGCAGGGATTGGGCGAGCGGACTCCGGACGTCCCTGTGGGTTCGCCCTTCGGCGATCTGCATCGGGCGATCGAAACCGACGAGTTGCGCGTGTTCTATCAGCCCAAGGTGGAGGTTCGTACGGGTCGGCTGGCGGGAGCCGAGGCCCTGATTCGCTGGCAGCATCCCCAGCGCGGCCTTGTCGGGGCCATGGAGTTCGTTCCGCTTGCCGAGCGCAGCGGCCTGATCGTGCCGATGACACGGTGGGTCATCGGCGAAGTCGCCCGGCAGGTCGCCGAGTGGCAACTCGCCGGATTGCAGTTCCCGGTGTCGGTCAATGTGCCGGCCGCATGTCTGAACGATATCGAGTTTCCGGGCACGGTCATGGAACTGCTGAACCGCCATGGCGTGCCGGGCAGCAGCCTGTGTATCGAAATCACCGAAAGCGGCGCGACACAGGACATCGTGACCGCGACCGACGTTCTGACGCGTCTGCGCATCCAGGGCATCGCGCTGTCCATCGACGATTTCGGCACCGGCTATTCGTCGCTGATGAAGCTGCACCAGCTGCCGTTCACCGAACTCAAGATCGACAAGGCCTTTGTGATCGACCTCGACAGCAACGAGGATTCGCGGGTGATCGCCCAGACGATCATCAGCCTGGCGCGCAGCCTGCACATGACCGTGACCGCCGAAGGCGTGGAGACGGAACGGCTGTGGCACTGGCTGGAATACATGAACTGCGACTTGGCGCAGGGCTACCTGATCGGCAAGCCGATGGATTCCGGCGCTTTCGCGGTCTGGATCGAGGCCTGGGACAACCGGCGGGACTAGCCGCGGTCAGGGCGTTGCGGCTGGAAGGCCCGACCGGTCCGGCGACGCTGCATCGGCGCTGCGGAAATGCGCAAGCGCCGCGTCGACACTGGTTTCGTATGCCACCAGCGGCGGTTTCAGGCCGTGCACGAACAGGTCGCGCCGCATGCCGGGCGAGGTGCCGGTCAGGACGACCTTGACGCCGCGCCCCGCCGCCTTGTGCGCCAGGCTGTCCAGCGTGTTCGCGGCGGTCGAATCGATGAAGGGGACGGCGGCAAAGTCGATGACCAGCGCGCGGTGCCGGTCCGCGATGCGGTCGAGGACGGAGCCGATGGAGGCCGCGGCGCCGAAGAAGAAGGCGCCGGAAATCCGGTACACCACGACCTCCGGATCTTTGGCGACGGTCTCGTCATAGGGCGAGCGCGCATCGCCACGGATATGGTCGGCCCGATCCTCCGCAACCAGCGGAGCATGCATGGCGACGGCCGTCGCCTTGGACATGCGGTGGATGAACAGCACCGATCCGAGCGCGAAGCCGACGACGATCGCCTCGGTCAGGTCGCGCAGGACAGTCAGCAGAAAGGTGGACAGGAGCACGGCGGCATCGCCGCGCGAAGCCCGCAGCAGAACGGCAAAGGCATGCTTCTCGATCATGTTCCAGGCCACGACGGCAAGCACGCCCGCAAGGCTGGCCAGCGGGATGTATTGCGCCAGCGGCGCGGCGACCAGGATGAAGGCGAGCAGGAACAGCGCGTGCAGCATGCCCGATACCGGCCCATGTGCGCCGGCGCGGACATTGGTGGCGGTGCGGGCGATGGTGCCGGTGACGCAGATGCCGCCGAACAGGCCCGAGGCGATGTTCGCCACGCCCTGGGCCACCAGTTCGCAGTTTGACCGGTGCCGGCGGCCGGTCATGCCGTCGGCGACCACGGCGGACAGCAGCGACTCGATGGAGCCCAGCAGCGCGAAGGAGACCGCGTTCGGCAGCACCGCCCGCACCCGCTCAAGACTGAAATCCGGGAGGGAAGGAGTGGGCAGGCTGCCGGGGATGCCGCCGAACGCGGTGCCGATGGTGGCGACCGGCAGGCCGAGCAGTGCCGTGGCAAGGGCCGCGGCCGCGACCGCGATCAGCAGTCCCGGCCAATGCGGGCGCAGGCGCTTGAGGCCGAGGATGACCAGGATCGTCGCGGCCGAGAGGGCAGCCGTCGCGATATCGAGTTCCGGCAATGCCGCCCAGATGACCGGCAGCTTCTCCAGCAGCGGGCCGGGCTCCGGTCCGTCGAAGCGCAGGCCCAGCAATTCCTTGATCTGGCTAGCGAAGATGATGACCGCGATACCGGCGGTGAAGCCGACGGTCACGGGATAGGGGACGAACTTGATGTAAGTGCCGAGCCGCAGCAGGCCGATTGCGAGCAGCATCAGCCCCGACAGGATCGTTGCCAGCAGCAGCCCGTCCATGCCGTGCTGCTGCACCGTTGCGGCCACGAGCACGATGAACGCGCCGGCCGGGCCGCCGATCTGAAAGCGGCTGCCGCCCAGCGCGGAAACCAGGAAGCCGCCGACGATGGCCGTGTACAACCCTTGCGCCGGCGTGGCCCCGGAGGCGATGGCGATGGCCATCGACAGAGGCAGGGCGACGATGGCGACGGTCAGGCCGGCCAGCGCGTCGGCGCGCAACTGCCGCAGGCCATACCCTTCGCCGATGACGGTAATCAGCTTGGGCGTGAAGAGCTCCACGAAGCTGGCGGTCGGTATCCGATCCTGCGCAGGGGCTGTCGTCTCCATGAGCCGTTCCGCGGTTGCGGTCCCTCTCAATCGGTGGCGGCGCGCGGCAGTTTGAGCCGGACACCCCGGCCGGTACCGTTGCTCGGCGCGTTCTCGCCGATCAACTCGATGCCGGCCCGGTCGAGCGCCTCGACCACCTTGGTCAGCGTTTCCACCACGCCCCGGACCGTTCCCGCGCTGGATTCCATGCGCTGGATGGTGGGAAGAGAAACGCCCGCCAGCTGGGCCAGCGTCCGCTGGTCGATGCCGAGCAGGGCCCGGGCCGCGCGCAGTTGTGCCGCACTGATCATGGGAAATAATGTATCAAATCCGGATATAAATATTCAACATCTCTTAATTGATGTTTTATGCATCACATCAATGCGGGAAGGACCCTTGGCCGGCGCGACGGTCGTTGCGAGGCAAGACGCTTCCTATCCGGCCGCTGCGGCTTCCACGCGGTTTCGGCCGGCCTGCTTGGCCCGATAGAGAGCGGCATCGGCCTGGGCGAGAAGGTCTTCGAACCGGCTTTGCGCCGCCGCCGAAAAGGTTGCGCCGATGCTGACGGTGGCATTGAGGACGGTGCCGTCCGGCACGGGGATGGCTGTCGCGGCGAAGGTCCGGCATATCCGCTCGGCGATGGCCTCGGCCGTGTCCCGGCCGCAGCCGGTGAGGAGAATCGCGAATTCTTCCCCGCCGAGGCGGCCGAACAGATCGCCGTCGCGCAGGCAGCTCCGGGTCGCCAGGGTAAAGGCGATCAGCGTCCGGTCCCCAACGGGATGGCCATGCGTGTCGTTGATGCGTTTGAAGCGGTCGATATCCAGCATCAGCAGCGTCACCGGGGCATCCGGCGCCTGCGCCGCGAGCGCCGCCGAACTTTGGGCCAGGAAGCCGCCGCGATTGAGAATCCCGGTCAGCGAATCGTGCGTCGCAAGGCATTCGAGGCGGGCGAGCAGGGCGTTGCGGGCTTCGCCGATGCTGGCGACGGCAATCGGCCCCAGCGAGATCAGTGCGACGCCCATGCGGAGCGACATGAGCATGTCCGGCTCATGGAAATCGGCGCCGAGGTTGAGGAAGCCGTTGGAAATGGAGAGCAGAATCCAAACGCTGGAGAGCAGCGTGAGCAGGGCTGTCGTGAATACGCCGTAGGAGAGCGCGCACCAGAGCAGGGCCGGCACGGGAAATGCCAAGGAACCCGGCCCCGCGACCGTGTTCGACAGGGCGAAGGATGCCAGCAGGGCGACGGCCGGCGCGGCCTGCCATGTCCGGCCGAAGTCGAAATCCGTGCGCCGCCGCCGGCGGGTCAGGCTTCGCAGCGGCGGGAAGCTCAGCACCGCAGGCAATACGGCGATATAGTTGACGAGTTCGGTCACGAACCAGAATTCGAACCCTTCCCGCGGAGAGCCGCCGAACAGGGTCGGGTTGGCGACGATGCCGACCAGTCCCACTGCGGCGGACGCCGCCAAGGCAATGCCGATCAGAATGAGGACCGCCTCCGGACGCCGCAGGCTGCGATCGTCGGCGCTGCGGCCTCTATACAGCGCGTATCCGACCGCGACGCCCGCCATGTTCCCGAAGGTGAGCAGGAGGGTTTTCGGCCAGGTGCTGCCGGCGATCATGTCGGCGGCGACGTAGCCTGCCGCGGCGCATGCCCATCCGAGGGGATGCGCCAGCCGCGGATGGCGGAGCAGAAGTCCGAGCAGGAGTGCGTTTGCCGGCCAGAACGCCGCCAGCAGACCGACCGGCCGGGTGAAGATGCCGAATATCGACGCGGCAAACACGATGACGCCGACCAGCACCGCCAGCACCGCCGTCGGCACCGGCGGTGCGACGCCAGCTACAATCGCCTTCTGCGCTGACATGGGCCCTCCCCGGCAGATGTCGCGATGGGTATCCGGATATCTTGCGGTCGATATCCTTGTCTCGGACTGCCGATGCACGGCTTGCCCGATCAGGGAGCGGATGACGGAATACCATCCGAAATGCAATCCGGGAACAAACGTATATGTCGGCCGGCCTGCCCGGACGGCGCGATACTTGCCCGCCGGGTGCTTTTAACCGCTAAATCGCGGGGCATTCGGATCGGGGACATCGGATATTGGCGGAGCGTCGGCAGGATAGGCGGGACGTGCCTCGAATCGCGGTCTTGTTGCCGTGCCGGAACGAGGAATCGACCGTCGGCGCCGTCGTGCGCGGCTTTCGCAACGCGCTTGGGCCGGATGTTTCCGTTTACGTCTACGACAACGATTCCCAGGACGGCACGGCGGCCAATGCCGCAGCAGCAGGCGCCATCCTCCGTCACGAGCCGTCGCGCGGAAAAGGCAATGTCGTCCGGCGGATGTTCGCCGATGTCGATGCCGACATCTATGTGATGGCCGACGGCGACCAGACATACGACCCGGCCGATGCGCCGCGCCTCGTTGCGATGCTGCTCGACCGGCATCTCGACATGGCGGTGGCGACGCGCGTGCTGGAGCCACCGTCGGGATCGGCGGCCGCCCCGGCATTTCCGAGGGGCCATCGGTTCGGCAATCGGGAGATCACGCGGGCCATCCGGCTGCTGTTCGGGCCCGGTTGCACCGATGCCTTGTCCGGGTATCGCGCCTTCTCGCGCCGCTTCGTCAAATCCTTCCCGGCCAGCACAAGCGGCTTCGAGATCGAGACGGAACTGACGATCCATGCGCTCGATCTGGGGCTGCCCTGCGCGGAGATGCCCAGCGCCTATGCCCCACGGCCGTCCGGGTCGCACAGCAAGCTGCGCCGGATGCCCGACGGACTGCGCATCGCCTGGGCCATCCTCAATCTTTTGCGGCATAACCGGCCGCTCATGTTCTTCGGCAGCCTGGGCGCGATGCTGGCGGCCCTTGCCGTCGCTCTGGCGTTGCCGCTCTTCGTCACCTATGCCCATACCGGCCTGGTTCCACGCCTGCCGACCGCGGTGCTGTGCACGGGCCTGATGCTGCTGGCGTTCCAGAGTCTGGCGGCCGGTTTCATTCTCGACACACTGGTGCGTGCCCGGCGCGAGGCGAAGCGGCTTGCCTATCTGGCATTGCCGCGATTGCAGGACCGCGTCGCGCCATGAGCCGGTCCGCGCGACTGCTCCTTGCGGCGGTCCTGGCCTTGGGGCTGGCGCATCTGCTGCTGCTTCCGCCGTTCGAGGGGTTCGACGAGACCGGGCACTATTCCTCGATCCTGCAGATCGCGGAGACAGGGAAGGTCCCGCGGCTCGGCAGCGCCTGGATGACGCGCGAGGTCGAAGCCTACCAAGCCCGGGGGCCCATGCCGTATGGGCCGGCCTCGCTGGCGTCCGGCACCACCTATCGCGCGTTTTTCCAGGGCGATCCGGCGCCCCGCGGCACGGCGGTCTCGCCGCCGTTCGAGGCATCGGGGACGGCCAACTGGCAGGGCCAGCATCCGCCGCTGTACTATCTGCTGCTGGCTCCGGTCGCCAAGGCGACCGCCGGGCTGCCGCTGCGGGAGCGCCTGTACTGGCTGCGCGGTGCCTCGTTGCTGTTCGCGTTCGCGGCGCTCTGTATCGCCGCTGCGGCGAATGCGCGCTGGATCGACGGCGGCGGCCATCTGACGGCGCTGTGGCCCTTGCTCATGCCAAGCTGGTTTCCGGAGATGGCGCGGCTCGGCAACGACAGCCTCGCCTGCTTGCTGCTCGCGCTGGCCTGGGGGGCGTTCCTGGCGCTGCACCGGCGTCTCGACGACCTCTGCGCCTGGTTGCTGCTGGGCGTTTCGCTCGGGCTGGGATTGCTGACCAAAGCCTATGTCTGGCCCATCGCCCTGGCCTGTTTCGCCTATCTCGCCGTGCTTGCCATCTGCCGCCGAGGTGCGGGAACCGGCATTGCCGCGATGCTGGGGGGCAGTCTTGCGCTGGCACTCGCCGTCGGCGCGCCGTGGTATCTGTGGCTGGCGGCAAGCGGCATCGCGCCCACCAACGACGCGGCCACGCTGGCCCAGCATGGCGGCCTGATCGCCGGGCTGGCCCGGTATTGGTCGCTGCCGGACTTCCTTTACTCGCTGGCCAGCCTCGTCAAAAGTTTCATCTGGGCCGGCTCCTGGTCCTTTGCCCGTCCGCCGGCATTCTTCTATCTGCCGTACCTGGCGTTCATGGCGCTGCTGCTCGGCGCGTGGTTCTGGGGCAGCCGCCGCAAGCCGGCCGAGATTCTGCCGCCGCTGGTGTTTCTGCTGCCGATGCTGCTGGGCCTGATCGGGCAAAGCCTGCTCTGGCTCGCGCTCGGCGCCAGGGGGGTGACCGGCGGCTGGTACCTGCATGCGCTGGTCGGCCCCTTGGCATTCGTCGCGGCGGCGGGGCTCGCATGTCTGGCGCGGAGCGCCGGCGGCCGTGCGCTTCGCGCGGCGGTGCTGGTCTATGCGCTCGGATTCGGCGCCGCGATGGCCTGGCTGCAGGCGGGCCTGTTCGGCGGTTGCAACGGGCGGGCGGCGATGGACCCGGTCTATCGGCTGGACTGGTCCTGTGCGTCCGACGCAGCCCTGCTCTGGCAGCGGCTGGGTCTGCTTGCCGAACCCGGCTTTGCTGCCGCGGCCGGCGTGCTTGGAACGGCTTTGCTCGTCGCCGGGCTGCTATCGATCCGGAACACCGCGAATCAGGACGCTGCGCGGCCCCTTCGGCGGGCGACCTCGTAAAGCGCGACGGCGGCCGCGGTCGCGACATTGAGGGCGGCGACGGGGCCGCCGGTCGGCAGGCGCGCCAGGATGTCGCAGCGTTCGCGCGTCAGCCGGCGCAGCCCGTCGCCCTCCGCGCCGAGGATCAATGCCACCCGGCCATCGAGCCGGGCCTCCGCGAGAAGCGATTCGCTCTCGCCGGCAAGGCCTACGCACCAGAAGCCCCCATCCTTCAGCATGTCCAGTGCGCGGGCCAGATTGACGACGCGCAGCAGCGGCACATGGTCGAAGGCGCCGCTGGCCGCCTTGACAAGGGCGCCGGTCTCGGGCGGCGCGTGCTGCTCGGTGACGACCAGCGCCGCGGCGCCGAAGGCGGCGGCGCTGCGCAGGATCGAGCCGACATTCTGGGGGTCCGTGACCTGGTCGAGCACGACGATCAGGGCGGCGGAACCGGCGATCAGGTCTTCCAGGGCCGGCGGTTCCAGCGGCGCGGTTTCCAGCACCAGGCCCTGATGCACGGCGCCGTCGGGCAGCAGCGCATCCAGCGCCGGCCGCTCCATCGTCTCGACATACAGGCCATGCGGCAAGGATGCCGCCGCGCGCAGGCGCTCCAGGGCGGCAGCGGTGGCCAACAGGCGGCGCAGGCGCCGCGCCGGGTTCGCAACCGCGGCGGCGACGGCATGCTGGCCGTACAGGCGCAGGGGCGCTGCACCGGCCGGGCGGGCGTGCCGGCGGTCGTCGGACCGGTCGATGGGGGGCCGGGGCGGCCTCTTGCCTTTACGCATTGCAGTCTTTAGTATCCGGGGGTGAAAGATGAACGCAAGGCGTGCGTCGCTGTGGCTCCAGTTAAAGCCGGGCGGCGCGTGGTGCGTTGGTCATTACGTGTTGACAATGCCGGACTTATCCTCATATTGCGCAGTCCGTTGTGACGGCGGCACCGCAGGGAATTCGGAGGGGTGCCTGAGTGGTTAAAAGGGACGGACTGTAAATCCGTTGGCTATGCCTACGTTGGTTCGAATCCAACCCCCTCCACCAACCATGGCGCAGGGCGGGCACATCGCGGAAGGTCCCGGTGGTCAGGCTCGCGTCGAGGATGCGCGGACCGGCCGGCCGGGGGGAAGGTCCGGCGACGCGGGCGTCGTATAATGGCCATTACCCCAGCCTTCCAAGCTGGAGATACGGGTTCGATTCCCGTCGCCCGCTCCAAGCCGCATCTTCGGGTGCGGCGGGCCGGAATCGAGAGCCGGACGTAACGATGTGCCGCCTGGCGGCGTGGGTCGAGTGTCAGAGAAACGAGAACGGAAAGTACCAGAGCGATGGCGAAGGCGAAGTTTGAGCGGACGAAGCCGCACTGCAACATCGGGACGATCGGGCATGTCGACCACGGGAAGACGACGCTGACGGCGGCGATCACGAAGGTTCTTGCGGAGAGCGGC